>NZ_JAEQCX010000086.1:0-16728 GCF_020738035.1 Microcoleus sp. PH2017_28_MFU_U_A | reverse complement strand
CTGAAGCGCAACTACGTACCTAAGAGCGCTGAAGCGCAACTACGTACCTAAGAGCGCTGAAGCGCAACTACGTACCTAAGAGCGCTGAAGCGCAACTACTTACCTAAGAGCGCTGAAGCGCAACTACTTACCTTTGTTTAAGTGGATTTTTCTGTTTGTAGTGGCGCAGACAACAGGGCTCAAGCGCAACTACAAACCTGTTGATTAGCGGAAGGGTGGCGAGTACAGTAAACCGCCATCTTTCCAGAGTTTGTTTTGACCCCGGTCTAACTTAAGTGTACTTTTCGGGCCGAGGTTGCGATCGTACATTTCCCCGTAATTCCCCACTTTCTTCACAACGCGGACAGCGTAGTCGTTCGGGAGTCCGAAACCTTTACCTAAATCTCCTTCTTTTCCTAGCAAACGTTTGACGTTTGGGTCTGTAGTGCTGGCGACAGTTTGGTCTACATTTCCTGAATTAATTCCTAAATCTTCAGCTTCAATCGCCGCAAAAATAATCCATCTCACCGCATCCGACCATTTCGGATCGCCGCTTTTCACCGCTGGGGCTAATGGTTCTTTTGACATTACGATCGGCAAAACAACATTATTCTCAGGATTCGGTAGAGTTGTGCGCTTCGACACGAGTTGCGATCGATCGGCTGTAACACCTTGACAGCGACCTTCTTGATAAGTGCCAAAGGTAGTATTCGCATCTTCAAACACCACAGGAGTGTATTTAACTCCTAATTTTCGCATTTGGTCGGACAAATTTTGTTCGGTACTCGTACCTGTCTGCACGCAGATAGATTTGCCCGCAAAATCTTTTAAACTTTTGATGCCACTATCTTTTTTGACCATGATGCTTTGAGAGTCATAAAAGATTATCGGGGCAAATTCCAAGCCGGTAGTGCTGTCGCGACTCGCCGTGTAGGTGGTATTTCGGCTGAGAATATCGATTTCTCCAGCCTGCAAAACTGTAAACCTATCTTTGGCGTTGAGCTTTCGGTATTCGACTTTTTCGGGATCGTCAAATATAGCGGCAGCGATCGCCCTGCAAACATCCACATCCAAGCCGGAGTATTTGCCTTTTTCGTCTACAAAGCTAAAACCCGGCAGTTCGCCACTAACGCCGCAAATCAATTTGCCGCGGCTGACAATTGTATCTATGCGACTCGGGCCTTGTTGCGATTTGCCTTCAGCAGTGGTGGCTGGTGTTTGACCTACTTGTGCCGATCGATCCCTACAAGATGCCAGCGGTGCCACAAACAACACACTTGCCAGCAACAGAAATCCCAATTTACGCATACATTTTACCAGTAGAACACTTTCTCGACGATCCTAACTTGTCGGTGTCGAGAACTGTTGCGATCGGCAATCTAGAAAACCTCACCATTTCAAATTAACCATTCTCAACCCGGTGTCGCACCCTGAAAAGCGCACCGGCTAACCGCCTATTATTTTTTTGCCCGCTGCGGGCGATCGACCTTTCCTGTAATATTTATCCAATTTTGATTTAATGCGCTCAGAACCGCTCTGGTGCTAGGCGCTGCTCGGCTAAATCGCGGATTAGCGACAGCCGAGACTCGATGTACTCGTTCAACAAATCTGTTTCGTTGCCATTGAGCGCAGAGTTCATCTTCAATTGCTTCAGCAGCCACTGTACCAGGGTTGCATCGTCCAAATTGACTAACAGAGTCGCTTGGGTAGTTTCAATTAAAGACCAGAGTTGGCGTAACATGACTGGAGTCATAAAACCTCGTTGAGCGTAAATACGCACTTAGTGGGCTGGCTGGGCGATGGGTTGGTCTTAGTGTTTCAAGCCGATAGACGAAAAGTAGCCGTCTTGTCATCGGCTTAATGATTATTTTATATTTGACCACAATAACTTAATATAGTAGTGTCAAAAGCTACAACACACAAGATGTTATAAGAATTTCCAATCTCGTCACATAGAGATAAATATCTTGATAAATTTTTAAGAATCTTTACATAAAGACCGGGCGGTTGAAACCGCGTCTACACAAACAAAACCCGCCGACGCGGGTTGAAGAGTCGTAGCGTAGCGGGGATCCATCCATCGCACGCACATTCTCTCAAATTCCATATTTCTTAGTCCGCGGAGGCGGACATCGTTTGTGTAGATGCGGTTTCCAACGTCCGCGGAGGCGGACATCGTTTGTGTAGATGCGGTTTCCAACCGCCGTCCTGAGAAAATTGAGCGATTAAGCAGATAATTCAGCAGCGGCCAACTTTTTAACCCCCGCTAGAATTATTTCTAATTCAGCGATGATTTTCGTAGCGCCCTCCAAATCGTTGGATTCGGCCAGAGTTTGAAGCTGAGCAGCCATCTGGGGCATTAACCGCACCGCCGCCGTAGCGCTGACACCTTTAATTTGATGCGCGCGGCGGGCCAGTGTCTCCAAGTCTCCCGAGGCGATCGCACTTTTAGCAGATTCTAAATAACTGCCAGTATCCACCACAAAAGCTTGCAATATTTCCCGCTCAAAATCTAAATCAGTGCCGGCAATTTCGTGCAAGCGTGCCATATCAACTACGCATTCTAGATCCGAAGCAGAGTTTTGGACTTGCTCACCCTTAAACTGAGGAATTTCAACTTTTAACTGTACCGACCAATTTTCTAGTACAGATTTTAACTTTTCGATGGAAATAGGTTTGCTAATATAATCATCCATACCCGCCGCCAGACACTTTTCCCGATCGCCCTTCAAAGCATTTGCCGTCATCGCAATCACCACCGTCTTGCGATCGGGCTCCCTCGAACCAGCAGCAGTGCCTGTCGCTTCCATGCGGCGCAATTCCAGCGTAGCTTCGTAACCGTCCAAAATCGGCATCTGACAGTCCATCAGCACAATGTCATACTTTTTGATAGCCAGCATCGATAGCGCCTCAGCGCCGTTATTTGCCACATCCGTCGCACATCCCAAAACCTTGAGTTGATTCAGACCAACTTTTTGATTGATCGGAGTATCTTCAACTAACAAAATCTTTAAGCTAGCTAACTCCCGGTTGTCAATAGAGGAGTCTGGATTTGTCGTTGGATTTGCCAGCCGCGAGTCAACCACTGCACCCGGGGCGATCGCATTTACCAAACACTCAAACAGCCGGTGAGCTTTCACAGGTTTAGTTAAATAACCGCTAAAACCAATATCTACCAAACGTTTAGCCTCCGATGTCTGAGTAATTGAAGTCAGCACCACCCAATGCGTCTGCTGCATTGCCGGCTCAGCAATCATCAAACGTTCCAGACTTCCCGCCACCATTTCCGGCAACTGAATATCAACCAAAATGATATCGTAAGGGGATTTTATGCTGACAGCTTTGTACAGAGATGCGATCGCCATCCAACCATTCTCAACCTCATCAACTTCCATCCCCCACAAAACAGCCATTCTCAGCAGCACTTTTCGCACTGTGGGCTTGTCGCTAGCAACTAACATTTTCTGCCCCGCCAGCACCGTTTGCAAATTCACTGAGCACGCTGTCCCAGCCCCAGTTAAATTTTCCTTAAGTGCCGGCACAGTAAACCAAAAAGTCGAGCCTTTACCGGGGGTACTTTCCACACCAATTTTACCCCCTAGCAGCTCCACCAACTGCTTAGAAATAGCCAGACCCAAACCTGTTCCACCGTACTTTCTCGTAGTAGAAGCATCAACTTGAGTAAAAGATTGAAACAGCTTTTTTTGGTCTTCGGCAGCAATCCCAATCCCTGTATCTGTGACCTTGAACAGTAGGAATAGCGAGCGATTGATTCCTAGTTTTAATGGTTGGATATTCTCTAATTTTTTCTGGTCGTCGCTGGCTGCCAATATCCCAGGAATCCTGCCAGTTGAAACCTCAATTACTATTTCTCCTGCTTCCGTGAACTTAATCGCATTGTTAATTAAATTAGTGAGGATTTGCCGCAATCGTGCTGCATCCCCTTTAATTTGCAGCGGCACGTCGGTATCAATCAGCGCCACCAATTCTATACCTTTAGTTTGTGCGGGAGTTGCCAACAAATCCAGCACTTCATCCAGACAGATACTGAGGTCAAATTCGATGGTTTCTAAGCGCATTTCTCCAGCTTCCAGTTTGGAAAGGTCAAGAATATCGTTAATGATGGACAGCAAATTTTGACCGCTGAGTTTCAGCGTCTGCACAAAGTCTAGCTGTTCGGGAGTAAGATTTGTTTTCAGCAGCAAATCTGTCATCCCCATCACTCCATTCATCGGAGTGCGGATTTCGTGACTCATATTTGCTAAAAATAGTGACTTCATTCGAGACGCTTCCAAAGCGGCTTCTCGGGCTTGCTGCGCTTGCTCAAACAGAGTAGATTGCTGAATGGCGATCGCCAACTGCACGCTCAACCTTCCCAGCAAATCCACCTCAGAATCAGTCCAAGCGCGCGGGGCACTGCACTGGTGGGCAACCAGCAACCCCCACAACCGATTTTGACGCTTGTCCAAACTCTCGATCTGCGACTTAATTCTAGGAGTTTCTGGCGAATATTCTATTGCTAATTCCTGACTTTCGTCGCCGATAAAAATTGGTACAACTAAATTAGCCCTTACCTGCAATTTCACCAGTAAATCTCGGTGAATCTGGCTCAAATTAGCATTATAAATATCTTCAACTGCTTGAATCTTGCCAGCCCGGTACATCGCTTTGTAACTTTCCCCAAAAGATTTTTCCTGAAGTTTTCTGCCCAGCATAGGCATCCAATCAGATCCTACAGATTCGACAACCACAATCCCTGTGTCATCGGAATCAAAACGATAAATTACCGTGCGATCGGTTGCCAGTAATTGCCGTACCTCTTGTACAGCCGTGCTCAGAGTTTGAGTGAGGTTGAGAGACTGTCGCACTCGCTGGGCGATCGCCGAAACTAGCCGTTCCTGTTCTGCCTGTTCCAGCAGCATTCTTTCAGCTTGCTTGCGTTCTGTGACATCGCGAATTACCGCAGCAAAGCACAGCGGTTCGCTGGTTTGAGGGTGCTTGACCAGAAAAGCATTCATCACAACATCAATGTGTTTTCCAGTACGCAAGTGCTGCATTTTACCTTCTCCTTGCCACTGACCCTGACTGATAATTTTTGGCAAAATCTCTTGACTAAATTCCTGTTTAAAAGTTTCGCCGATATAATCCCATATTTCCGTATAAAGCAATTCCGAAATATTCTCTATTCCCACCAGTTTTCGTCCGGCTTCATTAACAAACAGCGTTTGCCCTTCGAGAGTAGCCATACCAATAAAATCGCTGCTATTTTCAATCAGCGACACAAATTTTTGTCGTTCTTCTTCACCTTTTTTGCGTTCAGTAATATCGCGCTTAACGCAGACGTGACAAATTATATCGCCGCTGTTGTTAATCACAGAGTATGCCGCCACCTCGATCGCCAGCGTGCGACCTTTTTTAGTAAAGTTAGTAATTTCGCCCCGAAAAGTTCCAGTTTTCGCTAAACTTTTGGAAATCGCAGAAAAGCGTTCCCCCGCCACCAGCGGCGGCGTTTCTATTTCTAATTCGGCGTCTGTATATTCTAATAGCGATTGGTGAGCGCGATTTTGTTCCAGGAAAAACCCATCAGCATCGATAATCACCATCGCATCGTTGGAGTTTAAAAATATTTCTCGGTAAAGTTTGAGTTTTTCCTCAGCTAGCTTGCGTTCGGTGATGTCCCTTTTGACGCTGACATAACAAACTACTTCCCCAGCATCATTGAGAACCGCAAAAGCCGAAAGTTCCACCTCAACTATTCCCCCTTGCAAATCCTTAACACAGGTCATTTCGCCTCGGTAACTCCCTGTTGCGACCAAGATTTGCAGCACCGATGTAAATATCTCTTCTCCCATATGAATTGCAGGGGTTTTACCCCACAATTTGGATACACTGTAACCCAGCAAAGCCGTGTGAGCTTGATTTGTTTCCAAATAATAGCCTTGCGGGTCTAAAATGGCGATCGCATCGTTAGACTTTAAAAATATTTCTTGATAAAGTTGCAGTTTTAACTCAGCTTGTTTGCGATCGCTAATATCCGTGAACAAGCCATAATAAACTATCTCTCCCGATCCTTGCATTTCCGGTTGTGCAGCCCCTTGAATCCATTTAAGTTTTCCAGAGGGAGTGATAATTCTGCCTTCCCACCGCCAAGGCTGCAAATTTTCCGCAGCCAGCCTTACCGAGTTCCGAAAATCATCTCTATCTTCGGGATGAATCATGTCAACAATTGCACGAATATCCTGCTGAGCCACCTCCGGTTCTATTTCATACAATTCTCGGCAGCCCGCGCTCACAAACGAGAAGGCTATCGAGCCATCTAGATGCAAGTCAACTTGATATACCGTACCGGGTACGCTAGCAGTAATTTTTTGCAGTTTGGCTTGGCTTTGATTCCGGGCTTCATCTGTCGCCTGCAATTGAGCAATCTCCCGAGAAATACCCAAAATCCCAAATATACTGCCATCCGCATCGCGCAGGGGCAGTTTTTGCGTGTCAAAGACCTGCTGTTTGCCACCTGCACAGGCGATCGCCTGGTAGGGATTGCGAACCGTCTCCCCCCCCAGCACAGCTCGATCGTCCTCGCGAATGCCTCTAATTGAGCCGTGGCGATCGCCAAATACTGCTGGTTCTGAAAAACCTAATTCGATATCATCTTTGCCAATAATTTCTTCAACCTTTTTCCCCAAATATGCAGCAAAACTTTGATTGACAAAAATGTATCTAAAATTTCGATCTTTCGCAAAAACTCTATCCGGCGCACCGTCCATTAAAGCCCGCAACAATAGCTCTTGGCTTGACCCATCTAGAGCAAAATTATTTTGAACAGTTCCCTTGACATCCGTCTGTTTAGCTGCTAAATTAGTTAACGATTTAACACAAATTTGAGCGACAGTGTGGAGCAAACAAAGGTGTTCAAAATTAAAAGCAGTTCCCTGCTCTGCACCGATGAAAAATACTCCCAACAATTCTTCACTGTCCTCCGGGTTAGCCGGTGCCATCAACACCGACTTAAACTGAGCAATTGGCCCGCCAGCGATGTTGTACGCCCAGTCTCGACTTCCGGCCAGCCATTGGGTGCGAGTAGCTTGCAAGCAGGCTGCTATTTCAGATTTGACCGATTCAGTTAACGGGTGTAAGTGTTGCAGGTAGATGCGATCGTCCGGTAGAGTTAAAAGTGCGTTAGCGAAGCCCTCGAAGAGGATCGTCTCAGCAGGAATCAGGCGCCCGAGATGTGCCAGACAAGCAGACCAAATTTCATCAGCAACCGCAGCAAGTTGTACATTCTCCGTAAGTTCGTTGAGAACTTGCAGTTCCAAGGTACGCTGGCGGACTTTGGCCTTGAGGCTGGCGGCTAGGATTTGCATAGTGCTCACCACACTGGTTTCCTTATATTATAATTATTCATCTTCAAAGTTTTTTAAACAATCATCTTAAAATACATCCGGCAAAAAGACAACTTTTTTATATTTATATAACTTTTAATTGCTAAAAAACCAAAAGCGCGATCGGGAGCGAAGCGACACCGCAAGGCACCTGCTTCGCTCCAGCAGCGAGGTTTAAAGGCGAAATTATCCCATTAAAATCACGTTATCGATCACGTGAATGACACCGTTGTCAGCTTCGATATCGGCCGCGACAACAGTAGCATTCTTCACCTCAAAACCGTCTGAACAATCAATTTTAATCGGCGAACCTTCTAAGGAAGTAACAAAACCGAGTTTTGCCAAATCTGCCTTCATAAACTTGCCGGAGACGACGTGAAACATCAAAATCCTGCTCAGTTGGGGGACATTCTGCACTAGGGTTGTGATAGTTCCCGGTGGCAATTTCGCAAAAGCATCGTCAGTAGGTGCAAAGACAGTGAAAGGGCCCGGACTTTTGAGCGCATCTACTAAATTAGCTACTTGCACCGCCGTTACCAGGGTTTGGAACGAACCCGCACCTACGGCAATATCAACAATATCAGGCATTTGGTTCTACCTCGTTTGGCAAAAAAGTTCTATTAAGTATCGTAAACTGATGCGTGCAACAATACCTACTGTATTTGTTGAAAATTTTGTAATTCGTTTGATCGTTCGGACTTCAGTCCTCTCTTTTTTTGCGGACTGAAGTCCTCACTACGAACCTAATAATGGTTATTTTACACATAAAATTACTAACCAATTTGCACTTTAACGGCGCGATACTTTGAAATTGCTACAAGACTGCTTGCGGTTGGGATACCAAGATCTCTGTTGCTAAATCTGCTATTTCAGAATTTAGGTTTTCTTCCTTGTAAATGCTGAAACTGCCGTACAAAATTGAAATTTCAAAAATGTCTGTAGTAATTACAGCAGGCTTGCGGTGTTCCGGTTCGCCCAAAGAAATTCCTAAAAATTCTGCTTCAAGTTCGCCAACTTCCTCTTCATCGTGTACAGTCCACCCGATATCGCGACAGTCCTTAAATGCCAGAACATAAGGCAATCTTTCTTCTGGATTGTAGACGCATTCGATCGATACCTCGTTTCCCCACGAAGAGACCTTGACATTGGTAATTAAAGATGTAAAACCACCCAAACCAAGTAAGTTATAGTCATCCTTCCAATCATTCATTTAATTTTTCTCCCGTATTGTGAGTACCTGGAATGAAATTGCCAAATTCGTCTCGCGTTCGCAATAAATGACCATCTCGATCGAGACGGAAACCTTTGTTGATATTTCTGCCGTCTGAGGCATATTTCGGTGCTGGCGTTCTAATCACTTCACCGTTAGGACGGATCGCGAGTGTTGACTTATCCAGAAATTTATATGCAACATAGCCATCTCTAGTAGTTCTGATTTCTGCACCCAGTCCACGCAAAAAGTCATCGACTTCTTGGCGAGTCATTCCGGTTAAGTCTCCAAATTCCGATGCAGTTCCATTTCATCCAACTCCCTAGTTCAACTTTGACTACGCGGTTCTTTTCCGCTTCCGCTTTAGGCAAAGTCAGGTTTAAAACCCCATTTTTGTACTCAGCTTGTACGCTGTCATTTTGAACTCGTGCAGGTAGGGGAATCACCCGGCGGAAGGAACCGTAAGCTTCCATGCCCGGAATTTCTAACTTAAGGTGGATGGCTTCAGGAGTGTCAATCGATTTTAGATTTTAGATTTTAGATTTTAGAGGCGACCCCACGGATAAATTCGGGGGAAGAGAGGATTTTAGATTTTAGATTTGGGATTGATTCCACGGATAAATCACGTGGCGGATACCACCTGTGAAATTCTTGGTCATCGAGTTCGGCGGCCGGTACAAAAGCCACACCGTTAGATGCGCGATCGGTTGCCGGAGTTAAGCTATCAAACAACCGATTCATTTCTCGCTGCAAGGAGTCCATTTCCCGCAAAGGTTCCCAACGAATAAGTGCCATAATTGATACCTCAAATCTCTTAAGTTTCTAAAGGTTGAGAAACACTTGATTCAACCTGTATCTAATATATTTAAGATCCAGAAACTGTGGGATGCGGTTTTCTGGAATTTGCCGATCGCATTTCCGAACATTTGCGATGGTTAATGCTGAGCCAGCCCAACAATTTTAGATTTTAGATTTTAGATTTTAGATTTTAGCAGTGACTCGACTGATGAATCTGGTAGCTGGAACTGAACTCTCTCATTTTGGCTCTCCACGACTCCTGTGGGAAAGCAAGTATCCGTTTTTAGGCGAAGTCAGTCGATTTAAGATTTGACTCCACTGCTGAATCAAAGGACGAGGAACTTCGATCGAGAATGTTTCGCAGCAGGCGGCGCGATTCAAGCGCAGCGCAACCCAACAATTTGAGATTTTAGATGCGCGATCGAGAATTCCCCACCTAAAATCTCAAATCCCAGATTTCAAATAGAAACACCATTAACCCCACCGTGAATGCTGATAAGAAGCGTAGGTATCAAACAAAGCACCCACTAAACTAAAAGCTAGACCAATCACCAAAAATCCCTGGAGAGGACAGCCGCTGCCGAAAGTGGCTAAAAACTGCAAAATCTGGTCTTCTCCAGAACGACCGACTGCTTGCAAAGCAGGCACAAGACCGATCAACGAAAAGCTAGTCAATCCCGCGCCGATTAACAATAAGGGAGCGACAAAGCTCAAGAGGCCCGTCAGCAGTAAAGAGCGAAGAAAATTAGGAAATATGCTCATAAGAGTCAGTAAATTCAGCTAAACTGCCGAAAGGTGCAAGTAAAATAAACTTGTCCTTTTCTACGATAGGCAGCGATCGCCCTCAGTGGCCAATTCTGTCAGAAATCTTAAATCTTAGAGAAGAAACTTGTTTAAGATTTGTAGATAGATTTCATTTTTGCAGTTGTTCTACAGTCAAAGTCCCTTGAGCACAACTACACCATCAAGCCTCAGTTTGTGGAGTCAGCGGTTACTGGCAGCCATTTTATTGGGCGGCCAAGTCATGCTGCACTTGCTAACTCGCAAAATTAACCGTCGCAACACCCTTGACCAAATGGCAGCAGTTGGCCCGGAATCGCTGCTGATTTCTTTGCTGACTGCGGGTTTTGTCGGCATGGTATTTACGGTTCAGGTAGCCAGGGAGTTTATTAACCTCGGTGCCGGTAATGTCGTCGGTGGCGTTTTGGCTTTGTCTTTGACTCGCGAACTCGGCCCGGTGTTAACAGCCGTAATCGTTACGGGACGGGTTGGTTCGGCTTTTGCTGCGGAAATTGGCACGATGCAAGTCACAGAGCAGATAGATGCCATGCTGATGCTCAGAACAGACCCGATCGACTATTTAGTAATTCCCCGCGTTTTAGCTTGCTGCTTGATGCTGCCAATTCTGACAATATTGTCCCTCGTCACGGGCATCGCCGGCGGGATGCTGATTGCGACGACAATGTACGGCATCTCTCAAAATGTGTTTTTAGAATCAGTCCGCCATTTCCTGAGTCTGTGGGACATTTGCAGCGCTGGTATTAAGGCTTTTGTGTTCGGTGGTTTGATTGCTGTCATCGGCACTAGCTGGGGTTTGACGACTACCGGCGGCGCCAAAGGCGTCGGCCAATCGACTACCACAGCGGTGGTGACGGCTTTGCTGGCTATTTTTATTGTTAACTTTTTCCTGACTTGGCTGATGTTTCAGGGTACTGGCTCTAGCGTACTCAAAGGCTTGTAAGCTAGGAAATGGATAAAATATAAATAATTGGCAACATTACTTTACTACCCCCTGATTTAAACCCGTGACTACAACTACCTCTGGGACTGCGCCCACAGATACGATCGAACTTGCACCGAGTTATGCGATTCCCCTAGTGCTGGTACTGGCCTCTGTACCGCTGCTGTTCGTGCAGAAGTGGGTGAGTTTGCCACTTTCGGTGTTCGGCTTGTTTCTGATGTACCAAGCCGCCACTATCCGGCTACAGTTTACTCCAACGGATTTGGACATTTATCGATCGCAAAACTTAATCCGCCAATTTCCTTACCGACAATGGCAAAATTGGCGGATATTTTGGCCCGCAGTGCCGATTTTGTTCTATTTCAAAGAAATTAACAGCATTCACTTTCTGCCGGTTCTGTTCGATCGTAAAATGCTACAGACCTGCTTAGAACAGCGCTGTCCCCGTCAAGACTAAACAAGTTGTTAATTTTAAATTTTTAACTTCTTCTGTGCCCCACGCCGAACAAATTTCCTATGAATTCAGACGAATCTCCCACCCAAAAACCGCAATCGCAACCAGCCGCTGATGGCGAACCAAATTTGCCCGTGAATGAGACGGAAAACCAATTGCCATCTCAAATACGGAAATTGTCGATCGCCCAAAACGATCTCACATCGCAAATTCCTCCCGAAATAGACCCCTGGGACGAGGAAAACCCCCAAATCACCCCTGTGGTGGACGAAGCGGGCGCGATCGCCCAAAGTTCGCCAGAAACTGAGGATAGCGAATCTGAAAGTGCGATCGATCGAATCGAACCCGAAACAGACTCCCAGCCAACAGCAACCGCAGAAACGGTAACGCCCGTACCAGAAAATGTTACCGAAAGTTTGGCAAATAGAGTCAAAGCATTGCAACAGCAAGAACAAGATTTGACCGCCAGAATTGCCAGCTTGGAAGCCGACAAAACTAAGGCGTTAGAAGCCTTGGGCGAGGCTCAAGCATCGATCGGGCGTTTGGTACAAGACGGCTTGATACAGCTAGATCATCGCAAACAAGCGCTGCAAATTGAAGTAGAAAAACTCGAACGCAGGCGCGATCGAATTCAAAAGGAAATGCGAACTACTTTCGCCGGAGTTTCCCAAGATTTAGCAATCAGAGTTCAAGGTTTCAAAGACTATCTAGTCGGCAGTTTGCAGGATTTAGCAGCTACCGCCGAACTCTTAGATATGACGCCGCCGGTGCAAGAAACTTCCAAGCAAATCTCTGTTGAGGAGTCTCAATCCTCTTCCCCCGTAAATCCCAGATTTGCTGAACAAGGATTTCAAGAACAAGCCAAACAAATTCGCCGCACCCTAGACCAATATCGCACTCTCCCCGACTATTACGGCCCGCCTTGGCAACTCCGGCGCACTTTTGAACCCATCCACGCCGAACGAGTTTCTAACTGGTTTTTCACCCAAGGAGGAAGAGGTGCATTGCGAACAATGGGTTCGCGGTTGCAAAATATCTTGATTAGTTCGACGATTATTTCTGTACTCAGAAGCGTCTACGGCCCACGGGTGCGGACATTGGTGCTCGCGAACAGTCCCGAACGTTTGGGTGAGTGGCGCCGGGGTTTGCAGGATTGTTTGGGGATTACTCGCACCGATTTTGGCCCGGAAGGTGGCATTATTATGTTTGAGTCTGCGGAGGCTTTGGCCCAAAAAGCCGATCGACTCGTGAGAGATGGTAAGTTGCCTTTAATTGTGATAGACGAAACAGAAGATTTAATCAGTTTGTCGATGCTGCAATTTCCGCTGTGGTTGGCCTTTGCTTCCGATCCGCAAACTTTAACGACTTCTAAGGATTTTTAAAGAAGGAAGAAGGAAGAAGGAAGAAGGAAGAAGGAAGAAAAGACATCTTCAGAAATTAGTTTTAATTTCTTGCTATCCAATAACTAAAAATTAATTTAGGGAGATGTCAGAGGGCGGGAGATTAAAGAATAATCGTTAAGTTTGTAGTGAGGACTTTAGTCCTCAAAAGTAATGAAAGAGGGAATTTATTATGGGTGTGTGGTTGAGTTTAAATGCAGCATTGTTAATCGCAGCTTACTTGCTGGGTTCGATTCCAACTGGGTACGCTTTGGGTAAATGGATGCTGGGGATTGATATTCGGGAAGTAGGTTCTGGTTCGACGGGGGCGACTAATGTACTCAGGACTTTGGGGAAGGGGCCGGGGTTGGCGGTGTTGCTGGTTGATGTGTTGAAGGGCGTAAGTGCGATCGTCCTGATCCGCTACATCTACTCTCTAGAGTTTACCAGTCAGCTCGCGATCGGCGCCCATTTAGAAAATACAGCAACAGTCATTCCTTGGATGGCAACTTTAGCGGGTTTATTTGCAGTTTTGGGCCACAGCAAATCAATCTGGCTGGGGTTTACCGGCGGCAAATCTGTCGCTACAAGTTTGGGAGTTTTGCTCGGTTTGTACTGGCCAGTCGGCTTGGGAACTTTCGGAATTTTCGGGATAGTTTTTGCCCTATCGCGAATTGTTTCTTTGAGTTCGATTGTCGGATCAATTAGCGTTTCTGGATTGATGTTTGCATTACATCAGCCGCTAGCTTATGTATTGTTTGGACTGGCGGGCGGCGTGTTTGTCATTGTGCGGCACCGCAGCAATATTCAGCGTCTGTTGAACGGTACTGAACCGAAAATTGGACAGAAATTGGAAACAGCAGCTAGCGAGTAATTAGACCAGAGTGCGATCGCTTTTTATATCGTTTCTGCTGTCATAGGAATAATATCATTCCGAATGCAGTGTGAGCTTAATATAGCCTTTCTCAAATAAATGAGGTATGCCCAATCCCTCCGCTTCGCTTCGCCCAATCCCTCCGCTTCGCCCTATTTGGTCAATGCCCATACCCTATGAGCACCGCACTGTTACTTAGAAAGGCTATATCTCGCGGCTGTCATCCTCGCGAGCGAGGAGAATCGCACTGTGGTATAATTCCCTAGTTAGCGGATTAGATATCAATTAGTCCCCATAACAGACCGTAATTCCAGCACAAATCCGGGCAAAATATCTTCCCCTGAGAGCGTAACAGGAGACTGCAATATTTCTATTTCTCGATCGCTCCTATAAATCTCCACACTCCGGGTTTGCGGGTCAATCAACCACCCCAAACAAGCGCCATTTTCCCGATATTCCTGCATTTTTTCTCGCGTTTCTTTGATAGAATCAGTAGGAGAGCGCAATTCCACAACAAAATCAGGACACAGTGGGGGAAATTTTCTTCTTTCCTCAGCAGTTAAAGCTTCCCACCTTTCGCGTTTTACCCAAGAAGCATCGGGAGAGCGATTACCACCATTTGGCAGTTTAAAGCAAGTAGAAGAATCAAAAGCAATTCCTAAATTTGGATTTCGGCGACTCCAGGATTGCAGTTGATAGGATAAATCCATATTGCGATTTCCCGTTTCTCCTCCCGTCGGTGGAACCATCAGCAGTTCTCCTTTGGCATTTCGTTCAAATTTATAATCGCGGTGATGTTGGCACAGTTCGTAAAACTGATCGTCTGTTAACTCGATCCACGGACTTAAATCTAATTTTAAAGTCATCATGGCATTAACACCTATTTCCCTAATTCTTGAGAGCGCAAACAAGCTGCTTTCACTGCTTCGATCGCGGCAGAACGAAAGCCACTGCTCTCTAATTTAGCAATTCCGGCAATAGTTGTGCCGCCGGGACTTGTCACCCGATCTTTCAATTCTGCTGGGTGCATCCCCGTTTCTTGCAATAGCTTCGCTGTACCGAATACTGTTTGGATGGCTAATTGGGAGGCGATCGCCCGCGGCAGTCCAGCACAAACTCCGCCATCTGTCAAGGCTTCGATAAAAATCGCCACATAACCAGGGCCGGAACCGGAAAGGCCAGTCACCGCATCCAGCATACTTTCGGGCACTTCGACCACTTCTCCCACGGCCTCAAAGATCCGCTTTACCAATTCTAAATCGGCTGGTTGCACAAGTTTTCCTGGGGCGATCGCACTCATTCCCGCGCCTACCGTTGCCGGAGTATTTGGCATCACCCGCAGCACTACTCGCCCCGGAAACGCTGCTTCGAGCTTGCTCAGGGGAACTCCTGCCAAAATCGACACGATCGCAGCTTCTGGCTGAGAATTAGCTGTTTCTCCATTATTTGCTTGTTGGCGATCGATCCCCACGGCCAATTCCAAAGCTACTTTCTCAAAAATTTGCGGTTTAATCGCCAAAAACAGCACTTCTGTAGCGGTAGCAACTTCTAGATTGCTGGCTGTTGTTCCAATTCCGTAGGTTGCCGTCAAAAATTCGCGCCGTTGCGGTTGCGGATCGCTCACCAATATTTCTGATGGTAAATAAACTTTTTGTGCTATTAAGCGGGATAAGAGAGCTTCTCCCATTACTCCGCCGCCGATCGTACCAAATTTTATCATAGTTATTGGTTATTAGTTATTGGTTATTGGTTATTGGTTATTAGTTATTAGTTATTAGTTATTAGTTATTAGTTATTAGTTATTAGTTATTGGTTATTGTTATTAGTTATTAGTTATTAGTTATTAGTTAACAGTGCGTTGTTTGTAGGATGCGTCACTTTCGACTATCTAAAACTTCCATTTCTCATCTGGTAGCGACGCACCTTACTATACTGGTTTTTTGAATGAATTTCTGTCAACAACTTTTGGAGTCAACTGTCAACAGCCAACAGCTTTCGGAATCAACTGTCAACTGTCAACTGTCAACTGACTACTGAGCCATTTGAGCTTGTTCAGCCGGCCAGACTGTCGGTGCGGGAGCAGCCGCAGCAGGGCGCGGGCGGCCTTGAGCTGGGGGCACTTCGTGAACCACACCAGACTGAGTTCTTACTTGCACGCAGCTAGGCGTAAACAAGAAAATGCTTTCGCCAATACGCTCTTGATGACCGTCAAGGGCATAAGTACCGCCCGCCACAAAGTCCACAGCTCTTTGCGCTTGGTCTGGATCCATCACCGTTAGGTTCAAAACAACAGATTTGCGTTCTTTAAGAGCTCGAATTGCTGCCGGCATCTCTTCAAAAGTGCGCGGCTCCATTACTACTACTTCCGAAATCCCGTTCATAGATCCAGGCATTCCAATCACGTTATTCATTACTGATCCTACTCCCCCGGTTGGTGCAACAACATCTGTACCTGTCGATCCTACTACTGACCGCTCCCGCATTCTGCGATTTTGGCGGCGTTCTTCTTCTGCTGCGGCGACAGCAGCAGCAGAAGTGGAAGTGGCGGAGTTTGGTTCAGGCTGTTGGTAGGCGTTCGCAAAGCGCTCGCTTTCGGTTTCGTCGTACTCGTAATCGTATTCAGGCTCATTGTTGAAGCCTACAAAATCTCGTAGCTTAGAAAAAATGTTCACCATTTAAGCTCCTTCACGACTGTGCTGCCCCGACTATACTCGCGTTGCGGGTTAGCCGCGGGTCGTTAACTACTGCTACACAAAACTTAGCTAAACTTTCTCAAGTCTCACTATTCAATCAAGATTGCTCTTGAAGGGTTTGCTTCCTGCTTCACCCAAGGGAGTCGGCTCGCAACTTGTCCACAGGCGTAAATTCGGATGTAGCCCATCCTAATCCAAAAAACAATTCTAGCGGTCGC
>NZ_JAEQCX010000085.1:0-53254 GCF_020738035.1 Microcoleus sp. PH2017_28_MFU_U_A | reverse complement strand
TGGAAAGCACTCGTAGGTGTCGTGACCTTACTAACGTAGCCTAGTTAAAGACTTAGACTGGCTATCTCGTCCACTTTTGTCCAGTGTTTAGCGGATAGCCCCAATGCAATAACCTTTCCTCCAATGCCCTTACCGCAATCCCATTCTTGTCTAGTTTGGAGTTGCTGTGCGGAAAGCTCGTTGAAAGCATTATTAGCTAACTTACGAGGAAAAGAAAGGGGCTCTCGAAATGAAAATGCTAGTAATTCTATTTATTTTGCATCTTTGGGCATCTTAGCTGGTTTTTTGATTTACAAATCTATTTTTATAAATATTTTAGATTTTATTTAAGTTTTAGAATACTTTCTTAATAAAAAGAGGTACAAAAACAAAACAAAAATTAACTTCTCAAATAATCTCGGTCTTTGGGTTTGGGGCTAGGATGGGTGCAGTTGATGGCTTGTGGGGTAAGTGGAGGGGGAACAAAGGCGCTAGTGGATGAGGCAAAGCGGAAAGTAAGTTGGGTTAATTGGGCCTGGGATGCCAAAATTAGACGATTTTGGATTTGAGATTTGAGATTTTAGATTAGGAAAGAGTGATTTTGCTGCGGTTTTGAGTGTTGTGTAAAAAATTGTGAATTTTTAGTAATTGAGCGGCGACGGGCGAGGGCGAGAGTCTCCGAGTGGGAGATTTGGGGAGAGTGTCGGAGTTCCGAAAATCTGACAACTGTCAACTGAGGGCGGGCACAGGGGCACCGCCCCTACCGGGAGCATTTTTGCAAAAAGCATTTTTTTTACAGTGCGAGCGTCCCCGCTCGCGTATTGTAAAATACGCGAGCTCCCGACAGCACTACAAATGCAAAACTGAGATACACCGCCCCTACCAACTGCCAACTGCCAACTGCCAACTGCCAACTGCCAACTGCCAACTGTCAACTGTCCGCTGTCAACTGTCCGCTGTCAACTGTCAACTGTCCGCTGTCAACTGCCTTCTGACGATCGGAATCTCGATCGCAAACTCAGTCCCCAGTCCAACTTCCGAAACGCACTCCAGCCGCCCCCCATGCTGTTCCACAACTAAATGATAGGAAATAGACAGCCCCAGCCCAGTCCCCTTACCTACTGGTTTGGTAGTAAAAAACGGGTCAAATAGTTGCCTGCAAATCTCATCCGGTATGCCCCCGCCGTTGTCGGAAATGCGGATCGCTACAACATCGCCAGCAACAACTTCAGTGCGAATTGTAATTGCGGGAAGAGTCAATGGAGAACTAGGAATTAACGGCGGTGGATTTTTCCCATTTCCCTTTCTCCATTGGCCCTTCTGGATTGCTTCATCCAAAGCATCAATAGCATTGCCGATAATATTCATAAACACTTGATTGATCTGACCTCCACAGCACTCGACGCTGGGCAAATTGCCGTATTCCTTAATAATTTGAATACCTGGATGTCCGCCGTGAGCTTTGAGCCTGTGCTGCAAAATCAACAAAGTGCTGTCGAGTCCCTCGTGAATGTCAACGAATTTGACGCTAGTTCGATCCGATCGCGAAAAATTTCGCATTGACAGGACTATTTGGCGGATGCGATCGGTGCCAACTTGCATCGAAGACACGATCTTAGATAAGTCTTCCACCAAAAAATCGATTTCCATATCTGCTGCTGCTTCCCTAATTTCCGAGACTGGTTCGGGATAGTGCTGCTGGTAAAGTTCTAATAGTTGAATTAATTCTTTGATGTAATGACTCGTGTGGGAAAGATTGCCGTAGATGAAATTAACCGGATTGTTAATTTCGTGGGCGATACCGGCAATCATTTGTCCCAAAGAAGACATTTTTTCGGTGTGGACTAATTGAGTTTGAGTTTGCTGCAATTTCCGCACTGTTTGCTCTAATTGCTCTGCTTGATTTTTCAAGCAGGTTTGCTTTTTCCGCAGCACTTCTTCTACTCGCTGGCGCTTGATAATATCCCGTCTTAATAATTTATTTGATTCTAAAAGTTGGGCGGTGCGCTCTTCAACTTGTTTTTTTAAGTCTTCGTGAGCTTGGTGCAGGGCTTCTTGGGCGCGCTGTCGCTCTAAAATTTCTTGCTGTAAAAGTTCGTTGGTTTTCTGCAATTGGGCGGCTCTATCGTCTACTGCTTGCTGCAAAAGCTCGATCGTCCCGTACATCTCAGATTGGTTAAAAACTTGCGGCAAACTTGTCAGAGAAACAACACCCAAAAGCTCTCCGTGACTGCCAACTACTACCAAACGGCAGACGCAATGGCGCTGCATTTCCTGGTGGGCGCGGAAGAGGGAATCGGTGGCAGATATGGAAAATAAAGGCGCACTCATGGCATCAGCCGCTGAGATTTCCGAGAGGTTTAATTCGAGGGCGTGAAATTGCACGATGTCGCGCTCGGTGACAATGCCGATCGGGATTTGATACTTTTCTATTGGTACGATCCGCTGTGGATGCTGAATTTGGTCTTCGACAATGACGACGCAATGGGATCGATTTTTGACCATGAGCTGGGCTAATTCGAGGGCTGAGGCAGTCTTTGGGGCACAAATGACTTCTTTTGTCATGACATCTCCCGCACAGCGCAAATTTGCTAGCAAGTTCACTGGTTGTAGGGCTTCGTGAATGGCTTCGCGGGTGATGATTCCGACAAGTCGCGAGTCCTCATCGACTACGGGTAAGTGCCGGATGGAGTGCTGGCGCAAGGTGAATATAGCGGTGAAAATATCTTGAGACTCGGATTGTTTGAGGGTAATGGGCGAGTGAGTCATTACCTCAGCAATTGTCAGTCCGATCGCACAATTTACCAGAGTAGTTAACTTAACGATATCCCGTTCTGTAAAAATGCCGATCGGGCGATCGTCCTCCACGACTATGACACAACTGCGCTTGGCCGTGTTCTTAAGACTCTTTTGTTTTTCGCTACAAAGCTGACAGGAGACGCGCATCGGGTTCATGAGAGCCAATACTTCGGCGATCGGTGTTTCTGGAGCCACTGTCAGGGGATGGCGATCGATCGATCGATCTAAAGGTGATAGATCGATCGGTGCGCTGTTGGGTTCTACAGGGGATGCTGGTGGTTTAATTGCGAGCTGGGGGACTGAATCTAAAAAATGTTGTAAATCTTGTTCTTGTAGCATGGTGATTATTAATTTTCCTTAATGAATTGTTACAATTTGGCGGACATGGGTTGACAGACTTAGCATTAATTAAGTGGAAGAAGGAACCGAAAAACGGATACCGTGCCACGTAGTCCTATAGTGGTGAGCTCCAAATTTCAGATCCTAGTTCAAGCTTCCAGATTGATATATGGAGTAAATCTCAAATCTCAAATCGGCTGACAGATACTTTGCCAAAAACCCGTTATTTAATTTTTATTTGTTTAATTCCTATGTCGTGGACACCATTAAATCATCGAATTCATCATTTGCCGCTGATTCTTGCAGGCCCGATTTTGCGCCGAATTGAAACTGGGGGCGTAACAGTTTGGCTGGCTTTGAAAGCACCCCGTCAAGTCGAACTCAAGGTTTATGCGACTGAGGGCGGCACTGGTGAAATTGTCGGTACGCCCTTGCTGCAAGGTGCTAGCTCTACTGTGCGGCTTGGCAAATACCTGCACGTAGCGGCCGTGACTGCTAAACCAATCGACAGAGATATCTTGACATACGGGCAAATTTATGCTTATGACATTGAGTTTGCGGGGAGTCAGGAGTCGCCGTCGGTGGGAGTCCCAGAAAATGAGCAGGAAAATCTCCTTTCTTGTCTGTGGCCGACTGCTGCTGATTTGTCAGTTTTGGGGCCGCAGACGATCGGTTATTTCGCTCACGGGTTGCCGACTTTTGCCCTGCCACCGAGGGATTTAAACTATTTGCGTATAGTGCACGGTTCTTGTCGCAAGCCCCACGGAGACGGCAGAGATGCGCTGCCAATCTTGGATAATTCGATCGAACAGTTTGCAGGTATGGCAAATTTCCGCCCCCACCAACTGTTTTTAACGGGTGACCAAATTTACGGCGATGACGTTGCCGATGCGATGCTGTGGGCCTTGACTGATGCTGGCGATACACTGTTGGGCTGGGAAGAGAATCTGCCCCTGATGAATGATGCCCAAATAAAAAAGAATTTGTGTACCAGTATACCTAAGAAATCGGAAAAGAAAAATGTAATTCGCCAAGAGAGGGAAATTTTTAGAGAATCGGCAATTCAGAAAGCGTCTGATGCTGAGTCTGAATACAAAAAACCAATTGAGTTGCAGCCGGGGACTCGCAGCGATATTGCTAGAGATTTTGGCGGTTTTACGGCGATGTTGGTGAATAAACCGGATAAGGCTAAAAGTCACTTGTTTGGTTTGGGCGAATATTGCGCGATGTATTTGTTAGTTTGGTCTCCTGTGCTTTGGTGCGATAGTTTTCCGAAGGGTAACGATATTTGTCAAGATTCTAAGCAAGCAAAAGTCTGGGATAGAGAAGTTGTAGAACTTGACGGTTTTTGTCGCAATTTGTGGCGAGTGAGGCGGGCGCTGGCTAATATTTCTACTTATATGATTTGCGATGACCATGATGTTAGCGATGATTGCTTTTTGAATCGAGAGTGGTGTTACCGGGTGTTGGGGAAGCCGCTGGGCCGCCGGGTGGTGCAGAATGCTTTGCTGGCTTATACTGTGTTTCAGAGTTGGGGAAATACGCCCGCACAGTTCGAGTATGGAAGAGTAGGAGATAAGTTATTAAAAGCTGCTAAAAAGTGGTCGGATTCGGCGGGGACTGATGTTGGTGTTTGGGATGAGGCTGCTGGGTATTTGGGGATTCCGGCGGTTGATATGGAAACTGGTTTGCCGAAATTTAAGTTAGATGATGATGTTTTGATTTTGGATCGGGATGAGGATGTGTTGGATTGGCATTTTACGATCAGAAGTTTTAAGCATGAGGTGATTGTGCTGGATACGCGGACTTGGCGGGGCTATCCGCCCGAAAGTGCGATCGCCCCGCCGATGCTTTTGACTCACAAAGGTTTTGATGAGCAAATTCAGCAGCCTTTGCGGGAGACTGAGTTGCTGAATAAATCT
This sequence comes from Microcoleus sp. PH2017_28_MFU_U_A, assembly GCF_020738035.1. Taxonomy (NCBI): domain Bacteria; kingdom Bacillati; phylum Cyanobacteriota; class Cyanophyceae; order Oscillatoriales; family Microcoleaceae; genus Microcoleus; species Microcoleus sp. PH2017_28_MFU_U_A. The sequence continues at coordinate 48,215 of NZ_JAEQCX010000085.1, read as the reverse complement.
GGGGAATTTGCGATCGAGGCGACGCTGGTTGTGGTGCCGACTAATTTGGTGGGTTTATGGATTATTGATGCGGTGCAAAGGCGGGATGTGGAACAGGGAAAGGTTTTTAATACCGATGCGGGGGATGCTTGGAATTTTCATGAGTTGGCTTTTGTGAAGCTGTTGTCGGAGTTTTTTAAGCAGCGCGATCGGGTGATTGTTTTGACGGGGGATATCCACTATGCTGGTGCTGTGCGGTTGAGTTATTGGTCGGATTGTCATTTTGGCGATTCTCGCTCTGAGATTGAGCGTTTACCGTCTGTATCTGGGGTGAATGGAGAGTTGAAAATTGCGAGTCAAAGATTGTCTGTTTTGGCGCAGTTAACGGCTAGTGCTTTTATTAATGAGGAGTGGACAACTCATGTAATTCATACTAAGATTAAGTCGTTGTTTCCTGAGCGATCGCACGAACGTTTGGGATGGAATGAGCCGCTGGAGTTGGTGAAGATTCCGAGGCGTGGCAGAAAGAAGGCTGTGGTGGCTGCTGTGAGGGATAGGCAATCTTTTCCTGATTGGGGCTATCGAGTTGACTGGATGAAGCGGCAAAAATCTCGGGTGTTTTTGCAGCATGAAGACGGTGATATGTCAAGTATATTGCCTAAAAATAAACTGTTATTAATGTTGCGTCGTTTGTGGAATTTGATAGCGCTGTTGTGGCGGAATCGATGGCTGCAAGAGGGTGATGAGATTGTGGGTTATGGCAATATTGCGATCGTCAGTTTTGAGTGGCCTGCTGAGGGTGATGGGGAGAAGGCGGTGATTCAAAGTGTTTATTGGCGGCCGCTTTGGGCACCGGATAGTGTGGTTTACAGTCAGTATTTTGTGCCGCTGGGATTGGATGAGGATGATTAGTTTCTAATCTGTGATTGCGAGAACAAAGCAATCCCAGAAACCCGGCGGTTGGAAACCCGGCGGTTGGAAACCGCGGCTACACAGACAAAACCCGCCTCCGCGGGTTGAAGATTCCGTTATTTCTTAGTCCGCGGAGGCGGACATCGTTTGTGTAGACGCGGTTTCCAACCGCCGGGATTCTAACCGCCGAGGATTTCAAATTCGATCGCACATTTCTCTCAAATGCGATCGCCCATCAATCCAAAAATGCGAAAATCCCAAAAACCCCGGCGGTTGGAAACCGCTGCTACACAGACAAAACCCGGATGGTGCGCGGGTTGAAGATTTCACCCGATAATTTTCGAGCTCCGAATACCCTCTTCGTCGGCGTCCGGCGGACATCGTTTGTGTAGACGCGGTTTCCAACCGCCGAGCTTCTAAAATTGGTTGAATTTGACAAAATGTAATATTTATACTAAGATTGTGGGAGATATATCACAATTAAAGCTCAACTATAAAAGTATGGAAGCTGTAATTGAAAGCATTGTAGATAAGCTGCGTTATTTAGCTAAACCGCAGCTAGAAGTTGTTCTTAATTTTGTTGATTTTCTAACTTGGAAGTCAACGTCAGGTCTGTTGTCAACAGTAAGTGATGCTGATGCAGAAATCGGCGATCGCGAGTTTGAAATACTTTTAGATGAATTGGCTGATGATTCCATTAAAAATACGGGAGTAAATGTCCCTATGGTATCGGATTTTGCGGTGAGTCGTGCTGGTATCTATGAGGATCATCCATAGCAATGTTATGCCTTGTAGATACGAATATTCTGCTCAGGTTTGCCGATCGCACTCATCCTTTATATCCTGTAATCTTAGTAATTAATTGATGAGTGGAATTAATCGCCAAATCACTCTTGACAGCAAGCACATTGCTAAACATTTGCCAGACACGCCACAAATGAGAAGATTGCTTAATAAAGGACGTGCTGCTCATGTTTTTAACAATGAGGCTACTATGAATCAGGTAGCTCAAGCTATAATAGAAGATGGAGAATTTACAGGTAAAATTCGCGGCTATGATCGTTATGGTATGTTTTTTGTTGAATCAATTGGTTATAGAGTTGACCCGGATGGTAGCCATCTTTTACTTTACTATGGGGAGATAAAAGTTGATGCTGAAAACCGATACCACGTTACCCCTCGAAGCCGATTTAGTCAAGAATAACTGGGAGTTTACAGAGGTATGGATCGATCCAAATCTTTCACCTCCTTATCTGCTTTTGTTACTCAGTGATGCTGATGGAAATTGTCGGATTTACGATCCGGCTGAGGCTTATAAAGTTGTGTTTTCTAGTCAGAGTTATGATGAGGCACAGTATTGGCTTTTGGAGGATGAGTATGAACCGATGGAAGGGCGGCTGAGAATGTCGGAGTTAGTTTGAATAATTGATGGTGAAAGGCGATCGCCCATCCACAAGTTCGATCGCACATGAACCAAAAACCCGATCGCACATTTCTCTCAAATGCGATCGCCCATCCACAAAAAAACCAAAAACCCGATCGCCCATCCACAAAAAATGCGATCGCCCATCAATCCAAAAATGCGATCGCGAGGCCCCAGAAACCGGGTTTTTTCCGAAATACTTCGCTACAACCCACAGATTCGGGCAAAAACCCGGTTTCTTGGATTATCGCCCGCCGCTAACTCCCTCCAATCGCAGGAAATGCACCCGCCCCGATCGATCGCCCGCTACAACTGTCACTCCATCAGGCAAAATTGCACAGCAATTAAATCCATACTCTCCGCTGAAACTAGCGAGCTCTTTACCGCTAAGCAAATCCCAGATTTTCAGGGTGTTATCCAATGAAGCGGAAATCGCGGTTTTTCCGTCCGGTGCGATCGCCACTGCATTTACCTCGCTAGTATGACCGATGAGGGTTCTCAGTTCCGTGTAGCTTTCTGTGTCCCAGATTTTCACGGTTTTATCCCCTGAAGCGGAAATCGCTGTCTTGCCGTCTGGTGCGATCGCCACTGCATTTACCTCGCTAGTATGACCGGTTAGAGTTCTCAGTTCCGTGCAGCTTTCTGTGTCCCAGATTTTCACGGTTTTATCCCCTGAAGCGGAAATCGCTGTCTTGCTGTCTGGTGCGATCGCCACTGCTTTTGCCCAGTTATTCCTAGTGGGGGGTCTAGATACGTGAACTGTTTGGCCGTTGGGTGATATCTCCATTCCACTTACCAAGTCAACATGACCAGTGACGGTTCTGCTTCTAAGTTCCGTACCGCTTTCTATGTCCCAGATTTTCAGGGTGCTATCCTCTGAATCTGAAGCGGAAATCGCGGTTTTACCGTCTGGTGCGATCGCCACTGCTGTTACCCAACCAGTATGACCCGTGAGGGTTCTAAGTTCGGTGGCGCTTTCTGTGTCCCAGATTTTCAGGGTGCTATCATATGAAGCGGAAATCGCTGTCTTGCCATCGGGTGCGATCGCCACTGCACTTACCGAGCTACTATGACCGGTGAGGGTTTTGAGTGCAGTACCCGTCTTGATGTCCCAGATTTTCAGGGTGTTATCCCCTGAAGCGGAAATCGCAGTGAGGCCGTCTGGTGCGATCGCCACTGCACTTACCGAGCTACTATGACCGGTCAGGGTTCTCAGTTGGGTGCCGCTTTCTGTGTCCCAGATTTTCATGTTATCGTCTGAAGCGGAAATCGCGGTTTTGCCGTCTGGTGCGATCGCCACTCCTCTTACCCCGCTAGTATGACCGACAAGCGTCCGCAGTGCTCCTTCATTGGCCCGCTCTAAATTCCCCCTCAAAGGCCGCAGCCAAGGACTATCTTTCGACTGCTTAGCCTGTTCCAGCAACCCCTGAATCTCAGGCGCTTCAAAATCCAGCAACCTCCCCAACAATTGCCCAGCAAATTGCGTTTTATCCCTTTCCAAAATGTGCGCCGACTTGCGAATCGCCCCTTGAATCAATTTCAGCGTTTCAGTTTTCCCCTCCGACAAAAACACATCAGAAATTCTCGCCAAATCGTAATCCTCAATCAGCAGCTTCACCCCCGACAATTCCAACTTCGCCTTAATAAAACCAAAATCCGTCATCCAATCATAATAACGACCAAACTCCCGTAACCCCTCAACAAAATCCCTCGGTTGATACTTCAATAAATATTCTCGTTCCGATTTACTTTGTTGCGCCAACCACACACTTAAATCACTCATAGTGGCGCTCCATCTATCCGGTTATTAATACCTTTACGCTTAACTTCTTCAACATCAATCCCCGCAGATTGCACAGTTTCATCTTTTTCCAGAAACTCGCGAAAACTGTTGTGATAAATGCTGTAGCGAATTTCGCCATCGACTTGCTGCTGTCGCAAAAACGAATCCCATTTCCTGAGTACCCGCTGTACTTCAAAATCACGCTCACCCACAGATTTCGCAATCCACCCACGGGAAACAGCTTCCCGCGCTTTTGAGAGCACATAAATAATCTTCACCTTCATCTCCAACAGCGGATCATCATCCCTGCCCATCATCTGTCCCCAGTGTTTCTGATAATATTGCTGCAAACCCCTTGGCAAATCGTTCAAAGAAACATCTCCGTAAGTGCCACTTGCAATTTCATCCAGCACATAGCGCAGATAGATAAATTTCTTTTCGCTTTTTTGAGCCACCGCCGTTACAAATTCTTCCCGATTCAAATTCCGATGATTAATCCAACTCTGAATAGACGCACTTTTCTCCGTGCGTTTTGCCAAATAAGCCTTGACATCTGCCAAACTTTCTGCATTATATTGCATCAAATCGAAAACCAGATGATTCACCGGCATTGGCAAGTTTTCTGGCCGTTTGGAAACAATAAAATAAACGTTAGCTGGCAAAACGTCTGGCAAATACAAAACATTGCTATCTCTGGTTTGGGAACTCATATCCACTTCATCCAGGGCATCCACCACAAAAATCAACTTTTTGGGAGCCACTTTAACGCTAACTTCCTTCAACAGATGCACTAAAAAATTGTTATTTGCCGTGGCATTATCCGGCAGTTGCGGATACTTATCCTTGAGTTTAAAGCCTTGAATTAACTGAGTGCAGACATTTTTCAGAAAAGTTTTAGCATCAATAATCCCATCCGATCGCGAATTAAAATGAGTAACACAATGGCGTTCCATTGTCAACACGAACTTCGCCATAATCGAACTTTTGCCGACACCAGGTTCCGCTTCCAAAACAAAATAGCCTTGCCGATTTTCTCGCAAGAAACGGCTAATTGCTTCAAATACAAATAAGCGCCCGATAAAATCTTTAACTCTGTCTTGAATAATCGTTTCGCACTGCAAAGAAAGCGGCAAACTCGGCGCGGAAGTATCGATATAAGTTTGCAACAATGCCCGAACTTCTGCCAACTCATCTCGGATAGTTTCGACAACTTCCAATTTCGCCATCACTTGGCAAATTTGCTCCCGCGTCGCCAAAGCCTGCAATTTTTGCAAAATTTCGCCATTTTGCAGCCCCAAATTTTGCAATTGGGCCACAGCTTCCCGATGCAAAATCAACTGCATTCCCGCAAATTGTCTGCCGCCAGTTGCCGCATCTTGTTTGAGCACTTCGCAAAACGCCTTCGGGAAAAACTGGTGCAGTTGCGCCGCCGCATATCCAATCAATTCAGGATGCAAAGTTTTGTTTTCCTTCGCCGCAAAAACCGTCAAAAAATCTTGCCAATCTTGCACCGACAATCCGGTAACTTCCACAAATTGATTCGGAACCGGTGAAAAAATCTTGGCAAGTTGCGAATCAGAAAAATTCAAAGGAGTTGTATTACCATCGGTTTTGGCATCAATTGTCTCCCAGTAAGCGACTGTTTTCTTAGCTAAGTGTTGAAAATCAGCCTTAGCATGACGCAGACCATTTCGTTCAGCAATCACCTTAAATTCCTCAGATTCAGGAATACTCTTTTGAAGCAGACGGCTGATAGCTTCTCCAGCCGCCGCAGTCAAATCGCCATTTTTAAGAATATCCGCATTTTTTCCGATTCGCTGCGCCAACTTGTTACCGCATTCGCCCGCCGTGATATTACCGACAACACCAGTAACAATAGTTGCTAAAACACTAGCCGCCAACACTCCTGTCGGGCCGCCGAGTATACCTGCTGCCATAGTTGCTGCGGGGCCGGAGGTGCTGAGGGCGGTGGAGAGAGACTGGCCGACGAGGTATACGGCGCTACAGCCGAGTAGCCGAGCTTTGGTGTTGGCTAAATTAACTAAGGACATAAAAAATATTTATGAAGAATATCAAATCCCATTGATTTGTTATTATAGAACATAAAATCTTGTAGGTGCGGGTTCGCCAACAATATCTAACGACAACAAACAATCTAAATAAACCCGCCCGCACCCCACCAATAACCCAAATTAACCTCAAATTTGCATTGAATTTTAAATGTTGGTGATGATTGTTCGTTGGGTTGGGGCGGGTTTTTGAGATAGTCGAGTTGGGGCGATTACGATCGGTGAACCCGCCCCTACAAGAATATTGCAAATATCAACTATAAAACAGCAGCAACTGTTGCCATCAGCAACCCTTGAAACAATTTTACTCCATCAGTTTCGCCCAACATTGGATCGGATGCCCTCTCAGGATGTGGCATCATTCCTAACACATTGCCCTGGCGATTACAAATGCCCGCAATATTATTTAACGAACCATTCGGATTACCAGCAGCGCTAATTTCTCCGGTACTTGTACAGTAGCGAAACAACACTTGATCGTGTTCTTCTAACTCTGCCAAAGTATCCGCATCAGCATAATAATTGCCCTCCCCGTGGGCGATCGGCAAATCGATGATTTCACCCGAAGTATAAGCCGAAGTCCACGGCGTATTACCGCGTTCGACTTTCAAGGAAGCGCGATCGCAAATAAAATGCAATCCCGCATTCCGCACCAGAGCACCGGGGAGCAAACCAGCTTCAGTCAGCACCTGAAAACCATTGCAGATGCCGAGTACAAGCTTTCCTTGTTTCGCGTGTTCGGCAGTCGCTTGCATCGCTGGAGAAAAACGGGCGATCGCACCACACCGCAAATAATCTCCGTAACTGAAACCACCGGGAACTACAATGATGTCAATATCCGAAATATCGGTATCTTCGTGCCAAATCATCCGCGTCGGTTGGTGCAGCAACCCTTGAGTTACCCACACCACATCGCGATCGCAATTTGAACCCGGAAAAACAATAACTCCAAATTTCATTTTTATACCCCTGCTGTCTCGACAGCAACAGGAATTTCAGTCAACTCAACGCGATAGTTTTCAATCACTGGATTGGCCAAAAGTTGGTCGCAAACGCGATCGAGTTGTTCGCGCGCCTCCGACTCATCCGCAGCAGTCAGCGTCAATTCAACGTACTTCCCGATCCGCACGCGCTCAACATTGTCGTATCCCATGTGTTGCAAACCAGACTGTACGGCAGTACCGGCCGGGTCTAAAACCGAAAGGCGGAGGGTAACATAGATTTGGGCAAAATATTTTTGAGTCACAGCAATGTGTAGGTGATGCGAAATTTACGGCCACCTCATTCTACAACGCGGGCGGGAAGCCGATCGCCCTTTGCTGCCCCGAATTAAGCTAGCCTAGAAACAGCGATAGATTTGATTCCAGCCGATTAGACAAAAAAATTATGAGAACCAACCGCACCCGCAGTCAGGAGCGTATTTTACACTTGCTCAAGCACTTGAATCGATCGCTCTCAGCGCAAGATATCTACCTAGAACTGCGTAACAGCGACCACAGCATGGGCTTAGCAACAGTTTACCGCTCCCTCGACGGTTTAAAGCGGGAGGGCTTCGTGCAAGTCAGAACGCTTGCTAGTGGCGAATCTCTCTACGGTGCCGCCCACCAAGACCAACATCACCTTACTTGTCTCGAATGCGGTGCGTCTATTACGATCGACGAATGCCCCGTACACCACCTAGAAAGCCAATTACAACAATCTCATTCTTTCAAAATTTATTATCATACTTTGGAATTTTTTGGATTGTGCGATCGATGTACTCTCGCTCAAGAATCTTAGGGAAGAAGGAAGAAGGAAGAAGGAAGAAGGAAGAAGGAAGAAGATACTTACTCGGCGATTGAAATCGCTGCTATAAAGACGAAACCCGCCTCCGCGGGTTGAATTAATTCTTAGTCCGCGGAGGCGGACATCGTTTGTGTAGAAGCGATTTCAATCGCCGTCTCTTTTTTTCTATTTTTTCACCTCATTACTATTACCTTCCCCAACAATCGATCGCAATCCTTCCATCGTAGCCGGGATACTGCGCGGATCCATAAACATCACCTTGCTGCTATCGCTGCTGCCAATTTTTAATCCCATATCCAGATAGTTTTGAGCTAACAAAAACTGTAAAGCTTCGCGGGACTTGGGGTCATTTTGTAGAGTTTTACCGATAATTTGTAAAGCCTCAGAAGTAGCTTGAGCTTTCAAAACCTGACTTTGGCGTTCTGCTTGCGCTCTCAGCACGATCGCCTTTTGTTGAGCTTCCGCCTCCAAAATAGTCGCTTTTTGCCGCGCTTCCGCATCCAAAACCTGCGCTTCGGCTTTACCTTTGGCGCTGTTAACTGCTGACTCGCGTTCGCCCTCGGATGTCAGAATTGCCGCTCGTTTTCGGCGATCGGCTGCCATCTGCAATTCCATCGATTCCTGTACAGTTTTAGAAGGGATAATATCGCGCAATTCCACCCGCGTTACTTTCACTCCCCAAGGATCGGTCACAATATCTAAATCTCTGAGCAAGATTTCATTAATTTGAGAACGGGCTGTAAACGTTTGTTCGAGGTCGAGTTGACCCATTTCGGCGCGAATTTGAGTCAGCACCATATTCACCATTGCTGACTGAAGATTTTCGACTTTGTAACAGGCTTTTTCCAAGTCCACAATCCGCCAGTAAACTACAGCATCCACGGTGAAAGAAACATTATCGCGCGTGATACAAGCTTGCGGGGGAATGTCTAAGACTTTTTCCCTAATTGTTTGTTCGTAAACGACGCGATCGAGAAACGGTGTGACAAAATTCAAACCAGGTTCGAGTTTCTTGCCGCTGTATTTTCCTAAAGTTTCCACCAGCGCTTCATTTCCCTGATTGATAATCTTGACGGAACCTGCGATCGCTGAGCCGCCCAGTGCTAAAAATACGAGTAAAAACAATTGTTCCACGGTCGCCTCCTATAAATCTTGACTGTTAAATATTGACTGTTGGTTATTTGTTATTGGTTATTTGTTATTGGTTATTTGTTAGTGCCAATTCCCAATGCCCAATGCCCAATTCCCAATTCCCAATTCCCAATGCCCAATGCCCAATGCCCAATGCCCAATGCCCAATGCCCTATGCCCAACTACCAATTTCTAATTCCCAATTCCACATCTTTTTTAAGAATGCAGCAAATGTTCTGGTAAAACTATCAGAGTAGTGCCTTTCCTGCCGACGACTATCACGTTTTGGTTGGGGGGGATAGCGGTAGAAGTGTCTTCGCAGCGAGCTTGCCAAGAATTCCCCTCATAAATCACTCGCCCCGATTCTCCTGGGAGAATTTCTGTTAAAGTTTTAGCTTCGTCAGAATCTGCGATCGCCCATGCCTTGCCTTTTGGTATCAATCGCCGGGACAGCAGCACAAAAACTGTCGAAAATACCATCCACAGGAATATTTGTAAATTAACGTAAGGTAAAACTAGAGAGCATCCAGCGACGGCGAAGGCACTCAGTCCCAGGATAAAAGCAACAAAAGCAGTGGGGAGAAATAGCTCTGCCAAACAGAGCAAAGCCCCAACTAGCAACCAAAGGAGCGTGGGAGTCCAGAACATAAAAAGAATTGGTGATACTATGAAATATCTTAGATTTGAAATTTGAGATTTAAGAATTGCCAACGACTGACTCTGCAAGGCTTTATGACTTGCTAGCCCGATCGCGATTGTTCACATCGCGGTACCAGGTTGAGGCTTCCATTGTACTCAAAGTCAGATTTTAGTAACTTAAATTACAATTTTAGCCGGTGTCCACCGGCAGCAACTACAATTTCTCGTGCCCCAAAGGCAGTTAAGAAATTGATAGGGGCTAAAATCAGTTTATTCTCAAGTTCCTGAATTTGAGCGTGGCAATCATATATCTTCAGAATGTTTTTACACAAACTATTTCGATATGATCAGTAGTTTCTCCGAACCGATTTATTGCCCGAATCTGAGCTGTTCCGATCCCGGCAATAGCTTTGGCAGCCAGAAGTGTGCAGCTTGCGAAACCGATTTAATTTATCGCTATTTGTGGGCGGTGGGCCCCACAGTCGAGGAAGTGCCGGCGGGTAAGATAATCGCCGATCGATATTTTGTCATTGCACCCCAAATCTGGCTCGACAGCCGTCCGTCTATTCCTCCTAGCGTCCCCGAACAACTGCCGGATAGAATTATGCCTTACCTGCATTTGTATCCCCAGCGGCTGCATACGCCCGAAGTATACGGCTTTTGTTCGCTCGGGGAAGCAGCAGAAGCCACAGAGGTGCTGTTGTTGGAAAATGTGCCGGTCAATAATTTCGGTAGCCTGTATCCTTCTATTCTACAAGCTTGGGCTCAGACAAGTGCCACGCGCCAAGTTTACTGGCTGTGGCAAATGCTCCAACTGTGGGCGCCGCTTTCCGAACAAGGAGTCGCTGCGAGTTTGCTGGTACCGGAAAATTTGCGCGTGGAAGGTTGGCGGGTGCGTCTGGTGGAACTGCATCGAGGTAATTTTGTACCGACGCTGAAGGATTTGGGAGATGTGTGGTCTGGTTTGGTGGACTCGGCGCAGCCTGAGGTACAGTCGAAACTCGGAGAGATTTGTCTGTTTATGCGCCGCAGCAGCATGAACTTAGATGCGATCGCCCTGGAACTTAACGATTTACTATTAGAACAAGCTGCTAAATTGCCCCTGCATTTAGAAGTAGTCGGCATCACCGATACCGGGCCGCAGCGCTCCCAAAATGAAGATAGTTGCTATCCGACTGCTGCTGATTTTCAATCGATAAAAAGTGCCGGAAATGACAAACTAATTCCTTACTTGACAATGGTTTGCGACGGGGTTGGAGGCCACGAAGGAGGAGAAGTTGCCAGTCAGTTAGCCGTGCAATCGCTGAAAGCTTTAATCCAAAATTTGCTCGCCGAAATCGCCGAACAAGAAGAGTTGATGGCGCCAGCAATGGTCATCAAACAACTCGAAGAAATAGTGAAAGTTGTGAATAATGTGATTTCCGCTCAAAATAACGAGCAAGGAAAAGAGTTGCGGGAGCGCATGGGAACCACTTTGGTGATGGCCCTCCAGTTGCCTCAAAAAGTGAAAGTTTCTCAGGATGTACCCGCGAATAACAGTCACGAACTTTATTTGGTCAATGTTGGAGACAGCCGCGCCTATTGGATTGGCAACAATTACTGTCAGCGGCTAACTGTGGACGACGATGTAGCGTCTAGGGAAGTGCACCTAGGACACAGTTTATACTGGGAGACTCAATTGCGATCGGATGCCGGAGCCCTCACTCAAGCTTTGGGGACGCGGGACGGCGATTTTCTGCGCCCGACGATTCAACGATTTATTGTCGAAGAGGAAGGCTTGCTGCTGCTGTGTTCCGACGGTTTGAGCGATAACGACTGGGTAGAGCAATCTTGGCAGAATTACGGCCCAGAGGTACTTGAGGGCAAAATGTCCTTGGAAGCCGCTGCTCAGTCTTGGGTTCGCCTCGCCAACGAGAAAAATGGTTACGACAACACCTCTGTAGTGGTGACTTACTGTCGGATGTCACCGGAGAGAGTCGTACTGTTCGATACGGCGTCGGCACCGTCGGCGTCGCCGTCGATATCGCTACCCATGTCACCCTCGGTGTCGCTACCCATGTCACCCTCGGTGTCAGGCTCGGTATCCCTCCAAAAAACGGGGAGGATGCCAGAATCTCAACTTTCTGAATCGTCGAAACAGTTGCTGTACCCCGAAACGGCCTCCGCCTCGGAACCAGTTGAAAAACAGAAGCCGAAGCGTTTGGGGCCGCTGCTGGGACTGTTGGTGCTGATGCTAGTCTTCGCGGGCTTAGGTTTGTGGGTGCGGAGCCTCCAAAACCAGAACCCCGATCCCGAACAACTGCCGCCACCGCCGGAAACTACCGCCCCAACTCCTGCGGATATTCCCTCGCCCGGTGCCGATATTCCCTCGCCCGGTGCCGAGAGTCCCTCGCCCGGTGCCGAGAGTCCCTCGCCCTCCCCAGAATCGAGTCCTGCGGAGATTCCCGCGCCGTCGCCAGAATCAACAACTCCTCCGGAAATTCCGGTGCCTTCCCCCTCGCCGGAAATTCCCCCACCTTAAAAGTTGGCTAGTTTGGGAATTTGTTGTGCATAACTACAAGAGTTTTTCTCTTGTTTTTACCTTCGGGCTAAAAGCGCGGAGGCTTTCAACTCCGATTCACTAAATCGACATCTTCGATGGATGATTTTTTGACTCTTGTTAATCGGAACTTCCCCCATAGGGAGAAGTTCCATTTAGCCTGCGAGTAACGCACCTCTGAAATAGAATGGCAATCCAATTAGTAAGGTTTTGATGGATTTGCGATCGCCAGCGTAGAAGATGTTATTGCCTGTAGTGGTGAAGTACACGGGTTCCAGTCCAATGCCCTATGCCCTATGCCCTATGCCCTATGCCCTATGCCCATAAGAGCACCGCACTGTTACTGAGAATATACGTGCATTCGTGTGCAAATCTGTGTCGTGTCTTCCTTCTTCCTGTCGCTATAAAATACAGATACTTTCCGGCGGCACGGCGACTCGAACGCTGTCGCCAATTTTGTGCCGCTGCAAGTCATCTCTGTGCAAGTTCTGTCGGCGAAGGGCGATCGAGCTTTTAGCAGTCAGGCGCACCGTATAGCGCGTGTCAGTGCCAATATAAATCGCCTCTTCAACTACTCCCGGCCAGCTATGCTCAGCATCATAATTAGCCGGATAAATAGTGGCTTTTTCCGGCCGCAACACCAGGGTAACAACTTTCCCAGCGGGCAAATCTTCTGATGTTGCAACTAACACGGGCAACTGCTGATCAACCAACACGATTATTTTACCCTGTTGCTTTTCTACTACTCGCCCGGTCAAAAAATTGCTGTCCCCAATAAAATCAGCCACAAACCGCGTTTTAGGATATTCATAAATCTCAACAGGCGTCCCGACTTGTTGCAGTTTTCCTCCCTCCATCACAGCAATTCTGTCCGACATGGTGAGCGCTTCTTCCTGATCGTGAGTTACATAAATAAACGTAATTCCCAATTGTCGCTGCATTTTTTTTAATTCTAATTGCATCTCTTTACGCAACTTCAAATCCAGGGCCCCTAAGGGTTCATCCAACAGCAAAACAGAAGGCTCTTTAACCAACGCCCTCGCCAACGCTACTCGCTGCTGCTGCCCTCCTGAGAGTTGGCGGGGATAGCGTTTTTCTACATCGGTTAACTGTACTAATGCTAAAGCTGCCACCACGCGATCGTGAATTGTTTGGGGAGGCAAATTCTCCATTTCTAAGCCAAATGCAGCATTTTGTGCTACTGTCATGTGCGGAAATAAAGCATAATTTTGAAATACCGTATTCACGGGGCGGTGAAATGGCGGGCGATGCCGCATCGGTTGGCCGTGAATGTAAATTTCGCCCGCTGTGGGCATTTCAAAACCCGCAATCATTCGCAAAGTTGTAGTTTTGCCGCAGCCGGAAGGGCCGAGCAAAGAAAAGAATTCGCGATCTTTAATTTGCAGGTTGATATTGTCTACAGCCAAGAAATCTTGACTGCTGGCACTTTTAAATACTTTGGAAATGTCTAAAATTTCGACGGCGTGCATTCTTATCTATCGTAGTAGTTATTGTAGGGTGCGTCAGGGCTGAATATTGTGACGAGATACTCAATAATTTTCCCCCTGACGCACCCTACAGTTAGTTAGTTACTCGCTTTCTACTCGTTACCATGCTCTTCCTTGGAACCAGTTAAGTTTGACCTTAAGTTGACACCAATGCTTACTTTCCTGCTCCTGCTTTAACTTCCGTCGAAGCTCGATCGTACAATGCGGTTGCTTTCCCGACATCCTGCAAGAATTTCATCTTACCAAAAATTTCAGCCGGTGGATAAATTTGGGGATTTTTCAAATCTTTCGGGTCAATTAAACCTTTGTCTATTGCTGCTTTATTCGGCGAGCCATAGTGGGTAAAATTAGAAATTGTCGCACCTACTTCTGGCTGCAAAATAAAGTTAATAAATTTCTCAGCTAACTCTTTGTGCGGTGCACCTTTGGGAATTGCCATGTTGTCAGAAAAGACAATTGTTCCTTCTTTGGGAATAGCGTAGCGGAGATTTGGATTCTCTTTCATCACCTGAAAAATATCGCCGCTCCATTCCATTGTCAGGTTGACTTCTCCTTGATCGAGCAGAGTTTGACCCGTGTCGGGGACAAAAGCAGCAATGATATTTTTATTTTTAATCAGCAAGTCGCGGGCTTTGTTAATTTCTTCGGGATTAGTTGTATTTGGGTCAAATCCTAAATACATTAAAACCACTGCAAAAGTGTATCGGGCATCATCTTGCCATGCTATTTTTCCCGTATATTTAGGATCGAACATCGCCCCCCAACTGTTAATCTCGTCCTTGGTTGCTTTGATGTTGTAGCCAATTCCCATTGTTCCCCACTGATAGGGCAATGAATATTTATTGCCAGGGTCAAATGTTTGGTTTAGCCATTTTGAATCGAGATTATTTTTGTTAACAATTTTTGCAGGATCTAGCGGTTCAAGTATATTCTCGGCTGCCATGATTCTGACCATGTAATCGGCGGGAAATATGACATCATAACCGGGATTTCCCTGTTTGAGTTTGGCGTAGAGTGCGTCGCTGTTCTCGAAAGTGTCGTATTGAATTTTTACATTGTTCTCTTTCTCGAATTGGGCGATCGCTTCGGGAGCGATATAAGTTGCATAATTGTAAATGCTGAGGACTTGCTGGTTGCTGCCTGTGCGGCTGCATCCGAAAACCACCGTTGCACTCATCACAAACAAAAGTAAGAAAGTCAGCAGGCGTTTCATGAGTTTTGTTAGTTGTAGGCAAAATTAATTATGACACACAAAGCAAGTTTTTCAACTTTTTTTAACTCTTAGCGAGGATACAACCAGCAATAAAGAAGCTAGCAACATCAAAGTTGAGATGGCATTAATTGCTGGCGTCACTGCAAATTTTATCATGCCGTAAACCAATAGCGGCAGCGTCATCGAACCGACACCGGTGGTAAAGAATGTCACGACAAAATCGTCCAGCGACAAAGTAAAAGCCAGCAGTGCTGCGCTGAAAATAGCTGGCAAAATTAGAGGGAGAGTAATCCGCCAAAAAGTCCGCCATTCGTTAGCACCCAAGTCAAAGGCTGCTTGTTCTAATTGAGGATCGAGTTCCGCCAAACGCGCCCTGACGGTAATCGTTACGAATGAAATATTAAAGACAACGTGACCGATAATTACTGTGGGTAAGCCGAGATTGAGGCGGATTCCGGTGAGATTTTCTACGATCCGAAATGCTAGGGTAAAGAAAACTAGCAGCGAAATGCCGATCGTAATTTCGGGCATAATAATCGGCAAAAATAGTAAAGCTTCTACTGCTTTGCGTCCCGGAAAATGAAAGCGTTCAAGCGCTAGCGCGAGCATGGTACCGAAAATAGTCGCTAAAGCTGTCGAAATAGCTGCAATTAGCAAGCTATTGCTAAGTGCTGGCAAAATTCCGGCACTGCTGCTGGTAGCAAGAGTCGCGCCTGCATTGCTAAACAAGCTGCCGTACCAATCGAGGGTAAAACCGCGCCAAACTGCGTTAAATTTGGAGCTGTTAAACGAGTAAATAATTAAGATGAGAATTGGCAAGTAGAGAAAGGCAAATGCTAGTGCAGCTTGTACCCAAAGCCACTTTTTGGCGATCGCCCGAACAAATAAATCTAGTTTTATTTTAGTCATTAGTCAATAGTCATTAGTGCGAGCGTCCTCGCGAACAGCAGTCATTGGTCAATAGTCATTGGTCAATAGTCATTGGTCATTAGCTCATCTTAACCTAAATGTAAGGCGCGCAGTACACACCACTTATTCCGTTTCGTCGGAGACGCGGAAGTAAATTAAAACAGGAACTAATATTATTACCGTCAACAGCATAGAAAGCGCCGAACCAAAAGGCCAATCGCGGGATTTCATAAACTGATTTTGAATCAAATTTCCCACCATAATTGTTTTCGACCCGCCCAATATATCGGGTGTAATGAAAGCGCCGACTGCGGGAACAAACACGAGGATAGAACCCGCAACAATGCCGCGAGTTGTCAGCGGTAAAAATACGCGCCAAAAAGTGCGAATATCATTTGCTCCTAAATCTTGAGCTGCTTCAACTAATGAAAAATTGAAGCGTTCTATGCTAGAATATAAAGGCAGAACCATGAAAGGTAAATAGCCGTAAATCAGACCGATCGCCACAGCGAAAGGCGTAAACAGCAAGTTTAACGGTTCGGTAATTATTTGCAGGTTTTGCAGGGCTATGTTCACTACTCCTTCGCTCCGCAGCAGAATGATCCAGGCGTAGGTTCTCACTAGAAAGTTAGTCCAAAATGGAATAATTATCAGCAAAAGCAAGGCATTTCGCCAGCGGGGAGGACGGGTGGCGATGAAAAATGCTAGGGGATAGCCGACTAACAAACAAGCCGCGGTTGTCAAAAAAGCCAAAAAGAGCGATCGACCAATTACCCCTAAAAAAACCCAGCTAAACAAACGCTGGTAGTTGCTGAGAGTAAATACCCAAGTAATCCCGCCGTAGGTACCGCGCTCTAAGAAACTGTACAATAGTACAATTAGCACCGGCAGAACGAAGAAAACGCTCAGCCATGCGCTGGCGGGAAATAATAGCAGCAACAGGTTATACAGTTTTCTATGTTCGCTGTTCGATTTTGGATTGGGAAAGAGCGATTTCATCAGGGTGTTTGGCTACCCGTGCGTATAGGACTAATAATTCCCCCCACGGATAAATTCGGGGGAAGAGAGGATTTTCGATTTTCGATTTGGGATTGATTCCACGGATAAATCACGTGGCGGGTACCACCTGTGAAATTCTTCGTCAAGCCGCAGCATTTATCTAGGGGTAGAATTCGGGCTTTTGCTTTCGGGCGAGGGTAATTGGCGGTTTACGTCAACATTCAAGTTTTCGCGGCGGAATTGGAAGCGGAAAACGACTTTGCGATCGCCCGCTGCATTTTGAGTCGGATTCGCATCTAATTCTCCCCGTCCAGAAACTAATACTTTTTGCTGCAATTCGGCTTTTTTAGGAAAATTAACCTCATTGGAAAACATATAATTAGAAACAGCTAAAGCCCTACGCAAACTCAGTTCCAGATTTTTGGAATCGGAACCTGCGGAACTGGTATGTCCTTCGATGACAACGCGAGAAATTTGTTTTTCAAACTGTTTGTTTGCAAAAAGCACTTGGGTATAGATGGGAATGAAGGCTTGCAAAAACTTTTTACCTTCGGGTTTGAGGACGGAACTGTTATTATCAAACAAAATGCGATCGCGAATGCTGACATCTCCGGTTCCGGGGTCAACAGTAAAAATATCTTTGTCTCCAACTTTTCCCTCTAAAGCATTGACAATAATCTGCGGCAGTCCTTCAAAAGCCTTTTGATATTGCTGCAATTCCTGCCGCAGTTTTTCCACCTGAAGGATTTTCTCATCGAGCATTTTCGCCTTTTCGCTAAGTTGAATTTGCACGGTGATGAACAGGAGGGCGAATAACATCAGCAAGCCGGACATTAAATCGCCGATCGACAGCAGTACGCTGGAGTCTTCCTCTTCTTCTATTTCTGGTGCATTGTCTAAATCTGATATATTTCTCATTTTTTTGGTGAGGTATTAATTTTGATTTTTTACTGTCATATTTGACATATAATTATTGGTGTGGAACTTTTGATATATTCTGCTATTTTACATTACACTCTAGAATAAAACAACAAGAAAATATTATGCTCTACAGTCAGTTTAGTATTGACAAGGTGAAGCGAGATTTTCACCTGACGATTGTTGAGGGAAGCAGATTTTTCCCGGACTCTGTTGAGCCGATCGCCCCTAGTTCTAAGTTATTGGCGATTTTAGAGGATGTACCTTGGGCGATCGCTGTAGACACCGAAAAAGCTCGCTCTGAAGTCATTATAAATCCTGTATTGCTCGAAGTGCGACGAATTCTCAACCGTCAAATTAGTGTGTTTTCTGGCGAAGAATTCAATGTCGATCCGAGTGTTGGACTTAACGGAGTTTGTGATTTCCTAATTAGCCGTTCTCCCGAACAACTGACGGTGGAAGCGCCAGCAATTGTTGTGGTTGAGGCGAAAAAATCTGACCTGAAATCTGGGCTGGGACAGTGCATTGCAGAAATGCTGGCTGTAGAACAATTTAATCGGGCAAAAGAGCAACTGCTTGGGGCTGTCTACGGTTGCGTTACCAGCGGCACGCAATGGCGGTTTTTGAAGCTGGAGGGACAGATAATAACGATCGACCTAACCGACTATCCGCTGCCCCCTGTCGAGCATATTCTCAGCTTGTTAGTTTGGATGGTGAAAGATGCTTGATTGCAGAATATCAAGCGATTGCAACTATGGAGGTCGGGTTTATTATAGGGGTTATCAAAAAAGTGAGGTATGACTGACAGCTTATATAGCCACTAAGTTAAGAGGGCTGAAGCCCAACAACGTACCTTTAAGCGTATATTTAGATAAGAGGGCTGAAGCCCAACAACGTACCTTTTAGATAAGAGGGCTGAAGCCCAACAACGTACCTTTTAGATAAGAGGGCTGAAGCCCAACAACTTACCTTATCTTTTTGAACACCTTTATATCTGCGTGTTTCTCGGTTATCGTAAAACCCACCCTAGGGTTTCTTTGTTCCCAAATTATCAGCAGCAGCCACCAAATAATGAGCAACCTGCATCAAACCGTCGGAACTTTCTTGCAACCCACTGCACACTTTCGCCATCGAAGTATCTGCTTCTTCAAAAAACTTGTGCTGCGATGAAGTAGTTCTTTCCAAATAGCCAACTAATTGATTGTTGCCCAACTCCAGCGCGCGATCGAACTGATTTGTCATGTTTTGATAGGCACTTTCTACCCGCCGCACTTGTTCTTGTTCTGCTTGCAAAGCTGCATTTAATTGATTCACCAAATTTGTATAGGTAGTTTGCAATCTTTCTCCTTCTACATTGAACTGATTTGCCATTTTTTCATAAACGCTTTCTACCCGCAGCACTTCTTGTCCGGTTATCTTTGCTAATTCCTGCAACTGTGCCAAACGCTGGCTGGAATTCAAGCCTACAGAATTAGCAAACTGACTGACTTCTGCGGCTGTTGTCAAAATTTGGCTCATACTTTGGTCAACTTGCTGCGACATCAATTTGCGTTTTTCTGATTCTTCTTGAAAAACTTTCTGCAAGCCGAGTACAACCTGTGCTAAACCTTTTTGCTGTTTGCCTAATGTTCCTTCTAATAAATTGTTTTGTTGGGTAAAAAATTGCTGGAGAGAGGCTTGATACGTTACTCTGAAGTTGTCTAATTCTTCCTGGACTGTGACGCGGGTGTTTTGCAGCATTGAGTCAACATTCTGCAAGCTACCTACCAGATTTTCTCGGGCTTTATCCATCAATCCAGAAGCTTCGTCACCTACTACTTTTAGAGTGTCAGACTGAGTTTGAAAAGCGGAGTGGGTGGCATTTAAAATATTTGTCATCCGGGTTTCTACGCCTTGCAGCATTTCTCTTTCTTGTTCGGCTTGAGTGTGGAGAGATTCTTGCAAGTTATCTTGGATTCCTCTAAAGGTGTTGGCGGCTTCTTGGGCGCTTTCTTGAAAGGCTGTTCTTTGCGCTTTCATCCCTTCAATGCTTTCTCCAACTCCCGATCGTATTTCGGTGGCCATTTCTTGCAAAACGCTGTGGGTGTCGGTTTGAAACTGTCCTAAAATTTGCTGCAAGTTGTTGGCAAATTCTTGCAACTGTACTAATGTATCTTGCTGGAAAGTTTGAATTGTTAGGATAGATTGTGCTAAACTAGAAGAGATTCCGCCTAATTCGTTCTTCAGTTCTCTGACAGCTTCGGATGCTTCTTGAGTTAACTGAGCACTTTGATCTAATCGCCCAACTACGGGTTCAATTACTTCGGTGCGGAGGCCGGAAAGTAGGTTGTTTAATATCTGTTCCCCTTGGTCTGATTTAATCTGTTGGAGTACGGATAATTCTTGACGAATGTCGTGGAAAACTGGGGTCATTGCTAAACCGATTTGCTGTCCGATCGCCTGGGAGTTCACATTGCTTTGCGCCTCGACGATTTGAGCAAATCCGGTTCTCATTGTCTCGATCGCCAATTCGATCGCACTTTCAGCATCGCCGTCGCTGGAATTGGCGCGGGAAAACAGTTGTTCGGGGGTTTGTAATTTCGCGATTTTATCTAATTTGGCGCGCAAATTGGATTGATTAGCAACGCGCGCGCGATCGCCCCAAGCCAACACGATCGTAAATACGCTAGAAGAACCCAAACCCATTAGAGAAGTGGAAAACGCTGTTTTCATCCCCTCCAGCAACGTGCTAATCGAGGGTAGCAATTGTTTGGTATCTTCCAGCGAACCCAAGTTAACATCCTGCAATCCGGTTTGAATGCCGTAAAATGTACCTAAAACCCCGAGGGCTACTAAGACGCTGGGCACAAACCGCCACTGACTCCGAGGTGCCGATCGCCCTAAAATGGCCGGATACTGAAATAAGAGAAACCGCCCGGATTTTACCTGCGCCCTGTAAGCCTCGCCGTCTGCGATTGTGTCGCCCGCCAAGTGCTCGCTAAACCAGTCGAGGAGAAGTTTCCAAGAGTCTGTTGCTGTTTCCGGTTGCTGTAGATCGATCGCCCCTGACATACCCTTTTCTAACTTCGAGCTCAAATAGTTGACAGCCTCAAAAGTCGATCGGCTTTTCGCGCCCACATAACGCTGGTACTGCTTCACAGAAGTGTACTCGCCCCAAACAGCCGCGCACAGCAAAATTAGCGCCGCCCAGTGAAAAATGCTATTCTGCCAAATCACCCCAAAAACAGCAGTCAAATAATTAATCAATTGCATATTGACAACCCGTTCTGTTTGTGTATTTTACTCTAATCTTAATTCGCCGAAAAAACCAACCTTAACGTTTTAATATAACAGCTATCGCCTTCAACAGTTGACAGTTGACAGTTGATAGTTGACAGTTTGAGAGCGACCTCTATTTAGAAGGAAGAGGATTGGAGTAATCAATAGTCTGATTTTAATTTCTCCCGATCGGCGAGAGCCTTTCAACCAATTCTTTCTGGTAAAAAAACCTCGTCTAACCTTCTGATAATCGAGTTCATATGGCGCTTATAAAATGAGCTTAGTCAAGCGCGACCAATTCCCGATTACCAGACAGACCTCATCTAAATTAGTGAAGCTATATAGCGGTTCTCAAAAAAGTGAGGTATCCCCAATGCCCAATGCCCTGTTTGGCCAATGCCCTGTTTGGCCAATTCCCTGTTTGGCCAATTCCCATGAGTACCTCATCTTTCTGAGAAAGGTTATATCTCGCTTTATTTTATCAATTATGTCATCATAAATAAAGAATCAAGAGGTACGCAATGTCAGCAGAATCGCCAACCCGAAAAATAGTCGTAGTCGGCGCCGGATGGGCCGGTTTAGGCGCCACCTATCACCTAGCCCAACAAGGATATGACGTAACTTTATTAGAAGCAGGGCCTCAGTCGGGAGGCTTAGTTGCGGGATGGAAAACCGCCGGCGGGCGTTCCGTAGAAGCAGGCATTCACGGCTTCTGGTATCCTTACAAAAATATCTTTTCATTAGTCAAGGAATTAGGGCTCGATCCCTTCACGCCTTGGACTCGTTCTTGTCAGTATTCCCCCGCCGGATTGGAAGTTGAATCTCCCATTTTTCAGGACGAACCCAGACTTCCCACACCGTTAGGAACATTCTTGTACACGCGATTTAAAAGACTGCCATTAGTCGATCGCCTTTCAGCCTTACCCTTACTCTATGCCGTACTAGATTTCGACAATTCCGACGAAGCTTGGCAGCGGTACGATCGCGTGACAGCCCGCGAATTGTTCAAACAGTTTGGCGTATCTGCAAGGCTGTACCGGGATGCTTTTGAGCCGATGTTATTAGTAGGTTTATTTGCACCCGGAGAACAGTGTTCGGCCGCCGCAGCTTTGGGAATGCTTTATTATTTCATTTTAGCACACCAAGCAGATTTTGATGTAGTTTGGTGTCGCGGCACTGTCGGAGAAAAAATCTTTCGTCCGTGGGTAGAACGCCTAGAAAAAATCGGCGCCCAAGTATTGACAAAACGGCGAGTTACTGATGTCATAGTTGACAGCAACAATCAAGCCAAGGGAGTTGTCTGCGGCGACGAAACATTCGATGCAGATGCAGTTATTTTTGCAGTTGGCGTTACCGGAATGCAAAAAATTATCAGCAGCAGCCCCGCTTTGCAAACCCGCCAAGAGTTTCGGGACGTGATGAACTTGGGCGCTGTTGACGTGTTAGCTGTTCGCCTGTGGTTTGACAGAAAAATTGAGATTCCGCTGCCTTCAAATGCCTGTTTTGGATTTAGTTCGACTACGGGATGGACGTTTTTTGATTTGAATGCTTTGCACGACGAGTTCCGATCCGAACCGGGAACAGTTGTGGAAGCTGATTTTTATCACGCCAATCAATTAATTCCCCTGAAAGATGAGGAAATAGTTGCTCTTGTTCAGCGGGATTTGGCGACTTGTATTCCGGCTTTTCGGGAGGCTAAAGTAATCGACAGCAGCGCGATTCGTTTATCGCGGGCGGTGACGCATTTTGCACCGGGAAGTTATCAGTATTTGTTGCCTGCGGTCACAAGTTATGATAATGTATTTATGAGCGGCGATTGGGTTGTGACCCGTCACGGTTCTTGGTCGCAGGAAAAGGCTTATGTTACTGGTTTGGAGGCGGCAAATTTCGTAGTTTCGCGTTTCGGAATCGGCAACAAAGCGACAATTATTCCGGTGGAGGCTGACGAACCGCACATTCAAATCGGCAGACAGATTAATCAGTTTGCTCGCAGTTTGACTAAAGCTGTTATTCCCGATTTTTGGCTGCCATAGTTAGAAGGAAGAGGGAAGAGGAAATGTATTGCTTTAACTAAGTAGGACTTATGCACGGGTGGCGAGAAACCGGGTTTTTCATCAAAATAGTTGATTGAAACTGTCAATGTGGGTGAAAAAGTAACTAATCGTAGGGTGCGTCAGGGCAAAAAATATTAATTTATACTCAAGACATTCAACCCTGAAGCACCCTACAATCACTGTCAACTGTCAACTGTCAACTGTCAACTGTCAACTGACTATCACCAATAAGGCCGACCCTTCCAAAAAACTCCCACGGTAATTCCTATTAGTGCAGCTTCCGATAAACTTGCTAAAAAAGCAGGTATGGGCAGGAATGACTTTAATACCAAACCCAAGATTACGCACAAAACTAAAACCCACAAATTAGTCCGGTTGAGCAAAAATTGCTGCTGCCAATACTCCAAAAAGTACACTGCTAAAGCTCCCATTCCCACGGCTGTAACAAAAGGTATCAATATTCCGAGGGAGGAGCCGTAGAGAAGTGTCAGAATGTTGCGGATTACCCGCGATTGCGTGAAACCCCAGGCTAAAAATAGTTCCAGTCCAATCACGATGGAGTTGACGAGGGCGGCAATTTGCAGCATTTCTCGCCAGGGGAAAAGTTTTAAGCGGCGCAGAAAATTGCTCATAATCGGCAAATTTGGTAGGTTGCTTTGATTTTATAACAGTTTTGCGCTGGCGATCGACATTTGATGCCAGTTTGTAAAGTAAAATGAACATAGAGGGCAGTCTCTTGACAAATTCACCCAGAGCATCTGCCTGCTAGTTGTTGGAACCGTGAAAGGAAAAAAGTTATGGTGGAGAACACTGTCGATTGTGCTGTAGCTTGCGTCAACGGCTGCGTTTTGGGCGACAAGTGTCCGAAGCGGGAATACGCAGAAGCAACTTCAAGCTTTATTGAAAATACTTCTCTCGACAAAATGCTAGAAATGGCAGAGGAAGCGGTGAGAAGGAAACGGACGGAACCTCCCAAATGGGTAATCCCTGATTTTCCTGAATAGAATTACCCATTTGGGAAACAGCATCGCCCTTTCAAATGGGCGATGCTTTTTGTTTTTGGGAGTATCTCATTAAATGCCGGATTTATACGTTGATTTTTTACAGTCTTAGACGGATTTTTTCGCTCACAAACCTGCTTTTTTTATGGCTTCTGGGGCGCCCCAAGGGCAATGATTAGCGGTCTACTATTTTGGAACCGGAGGTCGCCATTTCTCGCACTTTTTGTCGAATTGGAAGCTCGATCGCAAATTCGGTTCCTTGGCCTGGTGTCGAACAACAGCGCAAACTGCCACCGTGCTTTTCTGTGACAATGTGCCAGCTAATTGACAGGCCGATTCCCGTACCTTTTCCCACAGGCTTTGTTGTAAAAAATGGGTCAAAAATACGATCGCACAAATCCTCACTGATTCCCGGCCCGCTGTCAGCAATTTTAATAATTGCCGTGTTCGGGTTGTGGACTTTCGTACAAATCCGAATCTGGTAGGGATTTATTTTAATTTCTTCCATAGTTTTTTCAGTGCATGATTCTTCTATCGCATCGATGGCATTAGCTAAAATATTCATAAATACCTGATTGATCTCCCCGCCGCAGCACTCTACATTTTTCAAATCGGTATCGTACTCCTTAATCACCTGAATCGCGGGACGGTTCGCCTTAAATTTCAGCCGATTTTGCAAAATCATCAGCGTGCTGTCAATACCTTGATGAATATCAATCAGCTCCATTTCTCGCCCTTCTTGTCGCGAAAAATACCGTAGAGACAGAATTATATCCCGAATGCGATCGCCACCTAGCCGCATCGAGTCTAGCATTTTCAGCAAATCATCCTTGATGAATTCAATCTCTACCGCTTCTGCTGTTGATGTTATTTCCGCTGCGGGTTCGGGATAGTGCTGCTGGTAAAGATTGAGTACCTTGAGCAAATCTTCAGTATAATCGCGAACGTAATTGAGATTGCCGCAGATAAAATTTACCGGATTGTTAATTTCGTGAGCAATTCCCGCCACCATTTGCCCCAAAGCCGACATTTTTTCGCTCTGAATTAACAACGACTGGGCGTGCTGGAGCTTGTGCAGGGACTGCTGTAAATTCTCCTGTGTTTGCTGTCTCTGGTTCACCTCTTCCTGTAGCCGCTCGTTGGTTTGACAAAGTTCCACAGTGCGCGACTCTACCCGTTTTTCCAACTCGGCAGCCAGTTGTTCCAGGTTAATTTGAGCTTGTTTGCGATCGACAATTTCACGCTGCATCTGGGCATTTTGCTCCTGAAGTTTTTGAGTCAGCTTGCGGATGCTCAAATGCGCTTTAGCCCGAGCTAAGACTTCTT
Source organism: Microcoleus sp. PH2017_28_MFU_U_A (assembly GCF_020738035.1). Taxonomy (NCBI): domain Bacteria; kingdom Bacillati; phylum Cyanobacteriota; class Cyanophyceae; order Oscillatoriales; family Microcoleaceae; genus Microcoleus; species Microcoleus sp. PH2017_28_MFU_U_A. The sequence goes on along the minus strand of NZ_JAEQCX010000085.1, from coordinate 22,769 downwards.
GATTTTGAATCGGCTTAGTAACGTAATCAACAGCTCCCAAATTAAATCCTTTTACCTTATCTTCCGTCTCATCCAGCGCTGTCATGAAAATCACCGGAATCTCCTTTGTCAAATCGCCAGCCTTCAAAAGCCGGCAAGTTTCAAACCCATCAATTCCCGGCATTAATACGTCCAGCAATATCAAATCTGGCAGCGAGTATTCAGCTTTTTTGATAGCGCTCTCTCCCGTCCTTGCCACCAACACTTTAAACCCCGATTCCGTCAAAAAATCAAACAGCACTGCCAAATTATTTTGGTTATCATCGACGATCAAGATAACGCTCTCTTCCAAAGGTAAGATGCTCATGTTTTCAATGCTTCCTATATTGTTCTACGAATTCTAAAATCTTTGCTTCTTCAAAATTTTTAGCTAATTGATTCATATGGCTGGCAAAAGAGACATATTTTGCATTAATTTTGGCCAATTTTTCTGCTTGTTTTTGAATTCCTCCTAAGTCACCCATCATTGCTAATTCAAAAAGTACAGCTATTTCCTCTGCCGGAGGAGGGATAATTTTTTCATCTGGAATTTTAGATTGGTTGTCGGAATCTTCAGATTCATAATTTTCGTCTTCCAAATTCTCATAAATCCATTCTAACTCTAAATGAACTTGCAAGCAATTTAAAAGTTCCTCAGCCCGGATCGGCTTGGGGAGAAAAGCATTGCATCCTGCTGCTAAACTTCCCTGCTTTTCCACTGCCATAATACTAGCAGAAGTGCCGATCGTGACCACATTTTTAAAGAGCGGCAACTTGCGAATTTGCCGCATCGCTTCAAATCCGTCCATCACCGGCATTACCAAATCAATCAAGATACAATCCGGTTGAAATTCCAGGGCTTTATTCAAACAATCTTGACCGTCTGTAGCCTCAATTATTTCAAAACCCAACGGTTCGAGCAGGTGAATTAAAACCGAGCGATTTTCCCACTGATCGTCAACCACCAGAAGTTTTTTGTTAGTACCATTGAAACCTTTGATAAATTTTTGGGAATACTTTTTATTTATTTCTGGGCTGTCAACTGCTAGCAAATCTAACTCAAACCAGAAAATGCTACCTCTGCCTAAAGTGCTTTCTACTTGTAATTCGCTGCCCATAATCTCGACTAATTCCCGGCTGATTGCTAATCCCAATCCGGTTCCTTCGGTATGGCGGCGGGTATTGCCCACCTGTTCAAAAGGTGTAAATATCTTTGGCAATTCATCAGCAGCGATCCCAATTCCTGTATCTTCAACCTGAAACCGAATCCTCACCTTCGTAGTGAGGACTTCAGTCCTATTTTCATCGCTTACACAATCCACTACTGAAACCTTAAATGTTACCCCACCCCTTTCAGTAAACTTAACAGCATTACCAATTAAATTAATCAATATTTGGCGCAACTTCTTTTCATCTGCCGAGATTGCACTGGGGAGATACGAAAGATATTCGCAATTAAAAGCTATGTTTTTTTGACTTGCCCGAATGCTACAAATAGCATTAATGCCTTGAATGAAATCGGGAAAATCAAAGTCTGTGGCCACGAGTTCCATTCTCCTTGCCTCGATTTTAGAAAGGTCTAAAATATCCTCTATCAAAGCGAGCAAGTGTTCGCCACAGCGGTGAATAACGCCAATTCCATTCTGTTGTTGCGAGGTCAAATGTTTGTCGCGCTTAAAGATTTGGGTGTAACCTAAAATGCCGTTGAGGGGTGTTCGCAATTCGTGGCTCATGTTAGCTAAAAATTCGCTTTTGGCGTGGCTGGCATCTCGGGCGGCGGCTTCGGCTTTTTGGCGTTCTTTAATTTCTTGGGAAAGTAGCGAGTTTTTTTGGTGTAATTCTTGGGTGCGTTCTTTTACTTTTGCTTCTAGGGTAAAGTTGTATTCTGCGAGTTGTTTGTTGGCAGTTTCTAAGTTTGTGTAAAGACGGGCATTTTCGAGGGCGATCGCAGCTTGGGACGAAAGCAGCTTCAATACTTCCAAGCGATCGCCTGTAAAAGCGCCGGTTGTCAAATTGTTTTCCAAATACAGGATCGCGGTTAATTTGCCTTGATAGACGATCGCCGCGCATAACACCGATTTTGGCTGGCGATCGACGATGTAGGGGTCATTGTGGAAAATAGCGTCGCTGCTGGCGTCATTCAACACGACATCTTGCTGAGTGCGATCGACAAAATTGATTAGCGATCGCGGATACGCACAATCCAAGCCCGCGCCCGAGAGCACCCGCACATCGCCGCCAACCTCTCCCGCAGCTTCAATGACAAATTCACCATTTTTGGGTGCAATCAAAAACCCAGTTTGGGCCCCCGCATTTTCCAACAAAATCCGCATCAATTTGTCCAGCAAAGCATCGAGGACAATTTCGCCGGAGATAGCCAGAGATGCTTTCATGACGGTAGCGAAATCCAAAGCTTTGTGAGTACCGGTAACGGTTGCAGAAGTTACAGTCACAGTCGGGCGATCGCTAATTGTGAGACTATCACTTTCCGGCATCCGTACAATCAACTGCGGATAGCGTTCCTCCAAATCAGTAACCTTAGCATTCGCACCCCAACGGATGTAACCGTAGTAAGCATCAGTCATGTAAACCTTAGCCACCTTCTGGCGCCCCGCAAACAGGTAAAACTCAGCAGCTAATTCATTCGCCAAAGCCTCTTCCTGAATGTATCCCTGTTCGCGGGAATGTTGGATTGCGCGATCGTAAAATGCGATCGCCCGGTCTTTTTCTCCCAACACCCGCGCTTTCTCAGCCTCAACCAACTCATATTTGTGCTGGTAATTCATTGGTGCGTGGTGTGTCCATTTCTGCATTTTTTCTTGATTCGCTGCTACCTGCATCAAGTATTTTGCTTGTTCTGCGCTGTTTGCAGTTGGATACACAGCAAGCAGTGCTAACGAATAATAAAAATTGTGCGTACCGATCATCATGAAGCCAATTGCTGCTGAGGCATATTCGGCTGCCAAAGATGCGTCAGCAACTGCTTTGTCGGGCTGTTTAAATAAGTAATTTAACAGCAATTTAGCGAGATAAACATTAAAAAGAGACATATAATTGTTAGCCTGTTGCAGCCGAGGCAAAATTTCTGCTTCATTAAACTTTTCACCTATTAATTGAGATTTGTTTGCGGATATTCCTCGCAAGTTTAAAATGATTTGCCCCCAGATACCCAGCAATTCCATCGAAAGTTCTTGCTTGAGATTTTGTACTAAAGTGAAGTATTGCACTTGTTTGTGTTCGACATTTTCTAGTTGTTCTCCAATCAAAAAAGGGCAAGAACAACTGTTTAAAGCAGCATAACTACTAAATTCTAAGTCTCCAGTTTCCAGACCGCTTTGAACGCTCTCGATCAAGGGGGCAATCGTCTCTTTAGCGTGTTCTTTCCAGTGGCGCACAAAAGTGTTAAACAGGTGGTAAACTTTGCATTTAAATTGTTTAGCATTGAATTGCTCTAACAGCTTCAAAGCTAGCTGTCCAGAATGATATCCAGCGTCGATCTCTCCTAAGGCACCAGCCAGCAGCAAGCCATACCAAATATAGGCGATCGCCCCAAGTGCTGAATGACCCCGTTTAATCGAAAAATCGACCATTGTAAAGATAACCTGCGGCAATAGTTCTGGTTTTGCCACAAAAACAGGAGAAACAACAGCCGAAAGTATCCGCATTGCCGCCAACTGATAGCTATCAGTCATTACCGGAACATTTTCTAGTTCATCAAGCTGAGGTAACTTAATTGCAGTCAAACCCTGTGGGGGAATTTCCGACAAGGTAAATCCCAAGATTTCCAAAGCTTTTAAACCAGTATCGATGGCTTCAACCATCTGGTTTTGAGACAAATAAGACTGGATTTGCAGTTCGTAAACCTTAACTTTGTCGAGCAGGTTTGTCGCTTGTTGTAACACGATGTCTGCTAATTCTTGCGATCGCCCAAAGTTAGTATTCAGATATTCCGCCTCCGCTGCTTCAACGTGAAGATTCAGCGTCAAATCATAATCAGTCTGCCAACTCGATCCTATACTTACGGGGGACTGAGGGGAATTAATCAGCGCCAAACCGACATTCAAATATCTGATAGTGGCTTCGTAAGCATTGGATGCCTTAGCTTTTTTTCCGGCAATCAGATTCAGTTTTGCCAGTTCATTTTTTGCGGCTTTGTCTGCAATAAATTCAACACCAAAATTCAATTGATTGACAATATCAAAGACATTTTCTTCAATCTCAGAGGGGGGAGTATTGTTGAGCAGCAGTTGACCGATTTTGACGTGCGTTGCTTGTTTTTCGCCATCGGGAATCAAAGAATAAGCTGCTTGCTGCACTTTGTCGTGCAAAAACTTGTAGTCAACCTTCACATCTTGCAGCCCAGCCAGCCCCGTTTCTAAACCTTCAAAAACCAGCGGAATTTTGTAATCGTTGCTCAGTGGCAAAACTAGACCAGCCTGAAGAGCATCCCAGAGGTTTAATGCTGTTTCTTTCTGAGATTTTTCGCTGACAATTGAGAGAACTTCTAACTTAAACTGGTTGCCAATACAGGCAGCTAATTTTAATGCTGACTGCGCCGAGACAGGCAACTTCCGAATATTTCGATCGATTAACTCTACGACATTGCAGTCAGTAATCCCAATAGCTTGGATGTGTCCGAGATCCCACTGCCACGTACTGGATGGAAAATCGTAAACTAACAGATTTTCTTGATAAAGAGTTCTGAGTAACTGAGTTAGAAAGAAGGGATTGCCTTGGGTTTTGTTGAAAAGTAGCTCTGCTAAAAGTTTTATATTTTCGGATATATTGCTTTTTAAAGTTTCTGAGATTAATTGTTCTACATGACTAAATTCTAAGGGAGCGAGAACAATATTGCTGACTATTTCGGGAGTTATTACCGCAGTCTTTTGAATATTTTCGATTGTGGCAATCAGCGGATGAGTGGCGCTGACTTCGTTGTCTCGATAAGCTCCAATTATTAGCAAATATTTGCTATCTGAGTCTGTCACCAGCAGTTCAATTAATTTCAGAGATGCCGAATCTGCCCACTGCAAATCGTCGAGAAAAACTACTAGCGGGTGTTCTTTTGCAGTAAACACGCTAATGAATTGTTTAAACACCCGATTAAATCGGTTTTGCGATTCTGTCGGCCCTAATTGCGGAACTTCCGGCTGTTTGCCGATAATTAGTTCGACTTCGGGAATCACGTCTGTGACAACTTTACCGCTGGTTCCCAAAGCGGCTAGCAGTTTTTGTTTCCAAGTCTGAATAGATGCGTCGCTTTCGGTTAGTAACTGCCGAATTAATGACTGGAATGCTTGAATCACGGAAGCGTAGGGAATGTTGCGCTTGAATTGGTCAAATTTGCCACCAATAAAATAGCCGCGCTGTCGAACTATGGGTTTTTGAACTTCATTGACTAAGCAGGATTTGCCGATGCCGGAGTAACCGGAAACCAGGATTAATTCGACTCCCCCTGTTTTGCTTGTTAAGGAGGATGAAGAACTTTCAATAAGCCCTCCCTTAACAAGGGGGGGTTGGGGGGGTTCTCCGGTGCTTTGGGAAAGCTCCGAAAGCCCCCCCTTAGCAAGGGGGGGTTGGGGGGGTTCTACACCGCTAACTCGGTTAAAGGCGGCTAGTAAAGCGGCGACTTCGGCTTCTCTACCGTATAGTTTTTGGGGGATGAGGAGTTGACCGGCCCGATCGGCATTTCCGGCAGTAAAATCAGATATATTGCCGCCAGCTTGGAGTTGTGCGAGACAAGTTTCGAGATCAAACCTCAGCCCGTCGGCACTTTGATACCTATCTTCCGCCGTCTTCTCCAACAACTTCATCACGATGGCAGAGATTGCTTCGGGAATTTCCGGCTTCAAACTGTGGGGCGCGGGTGCGATTTTAGCGATGTGACAGTGAACTAATTCTAAAGGGTCGATCGCATTAAACGGCAATTCACCAGTCAGCATCTCGTAAAAAGTGACACCTAACGAGTAAAAATCGCTGCGATAGTCGATCGCCCGATTCATTCTACCAGTTTGTTCCGGCGAAATATAAGCTAACGTACCTTCGAGCAAATTGGGATAGCTGGGACTTGCGTTTTCTCTAACCAAGCGCGAGGAGATGCTGAAGTCAGTAATTTTGACCTGATAGGTTTCGGGATGGATAATGATATTGTGCGGTTTAATATCTTTGTGAATAATCTGGTTTTTATGAATTTCACCCAAACTTTGAGCTAGCTGCACGGCTATTTCGAGAAAATGTTTTAATTTAATTTTTTGAGTAGTTAGAAGTTTTGACAAAGCCAAGCCACCAAAGTCTTCTAATGTGAGTGCTACACTATTTTGATACGTTTCTAGGCGGTATGAATTAACAATAGTTTCTATATTTCTTAGATTTTTTCGGATTGTATATTCGTGTCTCAAGCGAGTAATCTCTTCGAGAGTTGGATACTCGCTTTTCAGGGTTTTGACTATGACGGGTAGGTTTTCTTGTTCCCAGATTCCCCGATAGATCGCAGTATTGATACCAGAATAAATTTGTTCCGTGATTTGATAGCCTGTTAGTAAAATCATAGTTTAATCAATTTGAATTTAAAGGGTTGACTGCAAATTTACCCGAGTTGTGCTGTGGGCGGAAGTCGATCGCCCGTGTTAGAGGGGTGATGGCACAGGTTGGGTGAAACAGATTCCGAGGCATAATCAACATTAGTGCAAAGATCGCAGCTTTGGCATTGGCTATTTGGCTTAATCTTTAAGTCGATCGCACTTACGTATTCTTACTGATTAATACGTATTCTTACTGATTAAATTGTGTTTAATATAACATTTGCCGCGCCAAGGGTTTTAACAGCCTTCTTATCTTCTTCTCTCTTTCCTCTGTCAAGTCAACTGTCAACTGTCAACTGTCAACTGTCAACTGTCAACTAATCATTGCGAGTCAAACCCTGAAGGCTAACTTGCAAAACCGACAAACCCAAAATCAGCAAAAACAAAACTAGGGCGATCGTACAAGCATAACCAATTTCCAAATCCTTAAAAGCCCGTTCGTAAAGATAATAAACAACAGTCTTAGAACTATTGCGAGGGCCGCCCTGAGTCATAATATAAACTTCTTCAAAAACCTTAGTAGCAGAAATCGCCGAAATCACCGCCACCAAAACCAAATAAGGCTTCATCAGCGGCACAGTAATATCCCAGTGTTTCCGCAAACCTTCCGAACCATCAATCGCAGCGGCTTCATAAAGTTCTGCCGGAATAGATTGCAGCCCAGCTAAATAAATCACCATGTAATAACCTAAGCCTTTCCAGACAGTAACTGCCATCACGCTAAAAATTGCCACCTTCGGATTGGCCAGCCAAGAAACCGGAGGTAAACCCAACAATTCTCCGAACTGATTCAGCAATCCCGTCTCAGCAAACAGCCACTTCCAAGCAATCCCCGCGACAACCATCGAAATCACCGCCGGCGTGTAATATGCTGCGCGGAACCAGTTCATCCCCCGCAGCTTTTGATTGCACAAAATTGCCATTCCCAACGGTATAACAACCAATACAGGCACAACACAGATGAGATACAGCAGCGTATTGGTCAAAGTTTGCCAAAAAGTGCGATCGCGCCACAACCGCTCAAAATTCTTCAAACCCACCCACTGCGGCATTTGAGTTAAATCATATTCGTAACTCGTAAAACTCAAATAAAAAGCTTGTAAAGCAGGCCACAAAACAGTCAAAGTCAAAACAAACAAAGCCGGAAACAAAAACAAATAAGGCGTTGAATAGCGGCGGAAAAAATTCAAAGGCATAATAATTGGTAATTAGTCTTGGTTAATAATAAGACGGCGGTTGAAACCGCGTCTATACAAACGATGTCAGCCGGACGCCGACTGAAGAAAACAACATAATTCCATTCGCCGTCCGATCTTTTTCTTCAACCCGCGGAGGCGGGTTTTGTCTGTGTAGACGCGAATTCGATTCGCCGTCTTCGATTCGCCGTCTTCGATTCGCCGTCTTCGATTCGCCGTCTTCGATTCGCCGTCTTCGATTCGCCGTCTTCGATTCGCCGTCTTCGATTCGCATTGCACCCTACAAACAATACCTATTTAAGCCCAGAAAACAAACCCTCCCAATCTCTCGGAGAACCAGGATTTTCCCCCTCTTTTACCTCAAATGTCACCTTACAAGCCTGCGGTTGTTCCAAAGCTTGCACGCACAATTCCGCAATATCTTCCCGACTAACTTTACCCCGAATATTATCTCCTTGCTCGAAGATCAAAGCTTTGCCGCCCGGTTCCTCAGTCAAAGCACAAGGTCTGACAACAGTATAAGGTATGCCGCTCGATCGCACGCAATCCTCCCCTTTCAACTTCCAAGTCAAAATTCCCCCCAACATATCATTCATTCTGACAGCCGGCGGTTCATCTTCCAAGATAAGTCCTGGGCGGCCCGGGCGAGTAACTCCCGCCGAACTCACCATCACAAATCGCGGCAAAGTCTGGCCGCCATCAGCTTTAATAGATTCTAATTCCAGTTGAAAAACACCCGGTGTAAATTTCGGATTCAGCGCGCCGTCATATTCAAACTTGCTCAGCATTAACTGAAAAGAATAAATGCTGCTGGGATCGAATTTCGCGCCATCTTTCACAGTCTTCGCGCGGAATACTGGAATTAACTTATCGAAGGGAACTACGATCGTAATCCAGGTATTGTACACAGTATCGAACGAATAGCAATAGCCGATACCATCCCATTTAGCCTCGCTACGCACGATCAACTTGTAGCGCTTACCATCCCCTTTGACCCGGAGCAGGAGACCGCTGAATCCTGCGAGATTGACCGGAGGATCGAAGTTGCGGGTGCGGACAGAAGCAAAGCCACCTGAGTTGGCAGTGGAAACATTGCCCGTGAATATAGCTGTACTGTCTGTAAGTACGATCGAACTTTCGCTAGTCCCGCCCATCACAACATCATCGAGAGCGCCCCAAGTTTCCTTTAAATCTTGGGTAGGTTTTGTGAAATCAAAAATGACTTTTTCGCCTGATTTAATGAGCTGACTGCGAACAGCTTGCACTAAATTATTCAGGCCTTTGTATTCGACAATTTCGGGAACATCCACAACTTCCGGCATATAAAACTTGATGCCTTGATAGTATTTTTCCCTGGTTGGCGTGTCTCCTTCTACAGGTTGAACTTTGGTACCCGTGCAGCAGATAACTGCATCTACGCCCTCAGTGACGCGCGGTGTTAGCGTCTCAGCGATAGTGATATCTCCCTCGACTAATTCGACATTTTTGCCAAGAATTTCGGTTGCTCTTTTGGTATCTCTGACGAGACAGCGGACTTGATATCCCCGCTGTTGCAGCCGCTTGACAACTCGCTTCCCGACGCCACCTGTCGCACCGGCTACCAGTACGAGTTTGGGTTTATCTTTTTTATTGTTGCTGCTGCTTCCGAACAGTTGTTGCAGCCAGCTAATGCTGCCAATGAAGGGAATCACGCCGAAATAAGCCAAGGTTTTGACAAATCTGCCGGCATCCCATTGGGCGGTATTTTTTTCAGTCACAGTCGCTTCCTCAGAGTTGGCTCAAATCTACTTATAGCAGTTGACAGTTGACAGTTGACAGTTATGGTATCCGAATCTAACCGTTTATAAAGCAAGGATTTTAGACTCTATTGATGAGTTCTTGAATGTCCTAACCAATGTGGCGGTTGCTATAGCTGCTTTTGTATTTTAATCTAATTTTCGATTTGTGCATTTTGTCGATAAGCGCACTTTTTTTCACTTCACCGAATAGCAGGGGTTGGAAGTCCCAGCATGAAGGCAGATTATTATAAGAACGGAGTTTAAATCTCCGTTCTTATCGCTTCGCTGTCAACTGTCAACTGTCAACTGTCAACTGTCAACTGTTTAAAATCGGTTTGAGATGAGTTTGGCTCAAGGGAATCTCAATAATCAACTCGGTTCCCTCTCCGGGGGCTGAAATACAGCTCAATTTGCCGCCGTGTTGTTCCACCACAATTTCGCTGCCAATCGCCAAACCTATCCCCGCACCTTTCCCTACCGGTTTTGTGGTAAAAAACGGCTCAAATATTTTCTGTCTAACTGTTTCTTCCATACCCCAAGCATTGTCCTTAATCCGAACTGCTACGGCTGTTTCTCCCGGACAAACTTCAGTCACGATCCGAATTTGTCCGCTCTTGGCTGTCTCTGCTTCGTGCCAAGAGTGCGGCGATAAATTTTTGTTGACAAAGGCATCTTCTAAAGCATCAAGTGCATTTGTCAGCACATTCATAAATACTTGGTTGATTTGAACTGGGTAACACTCAACCAACGGTAGAGAGCCATATTCTTTGTTGAGATGAATTGCAGGGCGATGGTACTGCGTACCTGCTACGCTAACGGGCTTCGGTTTGAATCGGTTGCTCAAAATCAGCAAAGCACTGTCCAATCCGTCGTGAATGTCAACTTCTTTAATCTCTGCTTCGTCAATTCTAGAGAAATTTCGCAGCGACTGAACTATCTCGCGGATGCGGTTAGCTCCTACTTTCATTGAACCCAGCAACCTCGGCAAGTCTTCAACTATAAACTCTAATTCTGCTCCTTCTATTTCTGCTTGAATTTCTGGCGAAGGCGACGGATAGTGCTGCTCGTAAAGCTGCAATAAATCGATCATTTTTTGACTGTATTCGTCGGCATAGTTAAGATTTCCGTATATGAAGTTAATCGGGTTAGTCACTTCATAGGCTACCGCCGCCACCAACTGTCCCAAACTTGACATTCTTTCGCTTTGCACCAATTGAGTTTGCGTTCGCTGAAGCTCGTACATCGCTGTTTTTAAATGCTCGCTTTTTTCGCGTTCTCTGGCGATTGAGGCTTCTAGTGCTCTATTTAATTTTTCGAGTTTTTTGGTTTGGCGCAGCACTATATTGATTATTGCTTTTTTTAGTTCCAATGCAGCGTCTATTTCGCATTGCTTCCACGGCAAAGATTTGCACCTCACATTTTCTTTCCACAGCTCGAAGGATTTCCTAGGAGACAGTCTGTGGCTGCCATCTTCATCTATTAGAACTGCTTTGTTGGGGTTTCCGGCCCAATTTACGGTCTTAATTACTTCCGGGCGAAACCACAAGACGTATATTTTCTGACTCGGCGATATTGCTATTGCCAAACACCCGCTAGCCGTGTTTTTAAATTCCTCAGCTTCTGGATAGCATTTAGTCAGCGAGTCTGTATAAAAAATTTCTTTTTTTAGGCTGTTTTGCACCCACTGAGTTAAGGATTTAAGCGCTTCTCCGTGAGGTGTTTCCCCGACTCGATAGCAATTTTCTCCAAATACTATTGATGCTCCCTGGGCGTTGACTGCTTCCAGCAAATTATGCTGGCATTTAACTAACACTTCTGACAAGTTTTCGGAGGTAGATATGTCTTCAAAAATCTGGGCTTGAATAGATTTTAAGTGTAGTTTGTAGTCGTAGTCTTCGTTGGCTTCTTTTGATTGCAATTCTAAGGACATTACTTGCCCGATAAACTCGCAAGCGGCTCGCACTTCATGGTTGAGGTATTTTGGTGTATAGTTATGGCCAACAATCAATCCCCACAGTTGTTGATCTTTGATTAAAGAGATTGATAAAGTAGCGGCAACGCCCATATTTTGCAGGTATTCTATGTGAATGGGAGACACGCTTCTCAACACGCTGAGACTGAGGTCTAGGGACTGCTTCGTAACAGGATTTTTTTCGGGAATGATGCGAACTGGTTGATAATTAATATCTGGTATTAACCTCAACCAATTTAACAAATACAGTTTTTTGGCTTGTTTGGGAATATCTGATTTGGGGTAGTTTAAGCCCAGGAATGGACTCAGGTTTTCTAGTTTGTCTTCAGCCATTATAGCACCGTTACCTTCTGCGTCAAATTGATAGGTCATAACTCTATCAAATCCCGAAATCTTCCGGATTTCTCCCACAGTCTGCTGACATAATTCTTTGAGATTTTTGGCGCTTTGAATTTGGCTGACTGTGGATCTGACTGAATGATAAAAGCTAAAAACGGAAAGATTTTCTGTGGTGGTTGCTAATTCTAGCTCAATTATCAAAATTCCTTGTTGTCGGTGGAGGATGCAGTCAAATTCTAAAAACTTGTCTGCTTTGTTGACAGAGAGTTTAATGGGATTGACGGTTTTTAAGTTTTCGTTCTGCAAACAGGTATTGAGTTTTTCTAACTGAACTTTATCGAAGAATAAGCTCAAATCTTGACCGATCGCACTTTTGGCATCGACTCCCAATAAATCTTGCGTATTTTCACTGACTTGCAGTATTTCTAGTTGAGGTTCTCGTACAACCACGAGAATCCCGTGAGGCTGAATGTGCCCCGATATGTGAATGGGTTCTGTGTCGCAGTTTGTCAAGTCAACTTCTGTGAGTGCTGGGATTGTGCTTTGTCGATCCATTGTCTCTATTTTCCGCTGTAAAATTTCGAGAGGGTTCTATCGATTTTAGATTTGATCTCAAATTTGCTTTTCAATAATCTCATATTGTTCGATCGCATAATGGCCTGATCCCTTGACCGACACTAACAAGGCATTATCCGAAAATCAGCGAATCGAAAATGATGGAGTCGAAAATTAGCCTACCGTTGTGTTGCTGCTAGACTGGCGCGAGCATTCTGGTTTTTTTTACGAACTGAGCTATTCTATTCGAGCGATCCCCGATATTAATTATCGCAGCAATTGTTCCCATTCTTCAAGTCGTTTTAATGTTTTTCCACAATTTTAATATTTGTGGTAATATTTTACCATCATAAAAAAGGGGAGATAAATGTGTCTTCAGACCGGCCGACTGACGAAAAGATTAAGTTAAGGTAAGGGTGACAAGACTTGAAAGTAAAGTCGCGTTAAGCTTTTGAAGTATATCCAACAGGCCCGACAATTATACTGATGCTCGACTTCAATACAGTTACTGAGTTTTCTCATACCCACTGCATAGCTATCTGTGCCTTTTTAGTTCCGGCAAACTTGCTGACTACTTTGCAGACAGGGATTTTGACAGGACTAAACCGACCTCGAATGCAAGTTTGGGCGTCTGTGGCTGTGGCCAGCCTTTGGGCTACAGCAATGATCTTTCACGTTTTTACCTGGTTCGCGATCGGAGTAGTAATGCCTCCGACATACATCTTGTTAGCTATGGCGATCGCTTGTCTGGCTATCAATATCTGGGCAGTGGGACATCCTGCGAGCATGATGCAATTAATTAGAGTTGCGGTATCAGCTTTTAGGGAAGTTTTAGAAGCAGGAAGAAGGAAGAAGTCAAGCGTGAAGTCGGAAGTTCGGTAACGGATTTTCTAACGGGTGTAACGAATAAAATTTTAGCGATCTAGGAAATAAGGAAGCAGAAAGAAATTGGCATCTGGCCGTCTGAAAGATGTCTGGGAGAATATTAGTTTTTACTAATCTGTTCCCTCGTTCCAGCTATTAGTTCTGAGTCGTGATTTTATAACCCTTATTCCGGTTCGCGATCGCGACAGTCTTCATCTTCCGGGCCGCGGGGATGGATCGTGCAGTTGAGGAGGTGCCCGCCATCGCTTCTGCCATAATAGTAGCGACATCCCGTGCAAATTGCCGGAGGTTCGATCGCACTTTGGTAAACCGGATAATCCATAGCCAGCAGTGAGAAGTCGCGCTGCGTCTGAACAGTCCCGATAATAGCGCCTGAAAGTTCCACAGCTTGGCGGATGTTTTCGATCCTGGTGTAAGGTGGCAGGTAAATGTCAATATAAAGGCGTATGCCATCGCCTTCGTACTCCTGGCGGGTAATATTGCCTCCGAGCAAACCGACGCGCGACGTAATGGCGGAGGAAAATTCCCCAGCCAAGGTGCAGTAACCGCAGAAAAGGTGAATGTGTTCGTCGGTTACTGCTCTCACACTCAGGCGAGTAGGAATCAGCACTCTCAGGTAAGCGTCGAGTTCGTCAAAAACTGGTTCGGCGAGGGACAGCATCTGGTTTGCGTCTTCGTGGTTGAGCCCAAAACCCTTAGAAACCTTGGAGACGAGGGCTGCTAAAATATCAAAAACTTGGGTTAACAGCGATTGCAGCCTGCTATCAATGGCGATCGGACATTCTCTGAGCAGTTTTAAATAATCTTCCAAACGATGGGCTACGCGCTGAATGCTGCTAAATCCCAACATAGCTGCTCCCCCTTTAATCGAGTGCGAGGCTCGGATGAGCTGGTGTATCCTTTGGGGAGTTTGCACGGTGTTTTGCAGGCCCTGCAAGCCTTGTTCCATGATTTGAAGGTGTTCTGTGGCTTCTTCTAGAAAGTAGCCGATGATGCGCTGTAGTTGTTCTGGTAGCATAATATTATTCTCCAAAAGGCACCCTAATTGCAGAAAGCAGAAAGCAGAAAGTAAAAATGCTGATATTTTTTACTTTTGAGTCAATATTTAACCCAGAGGTGATATAAAACCGGCGTTGCACGGGACACAATACCGCAGTGCGAGCGAAAAGCGCTAGACTCGGAAAGTTAGGATGCCGATGCAAGTGGAAACCAGATTATTTGTCCTTGATATCTATCCTGCCTCACAATAACGGCGGTGGCAAATATCGAACCAAAGAGGCTTCTGATTGCCCACATTTTTTAACGTGCTAATTTTCTCAACAAGCAAATTCCGCAACTCCGATTCTATCGTTGTTGATGGTTGGTTATTATCAATAGCTCTTGACTAATGACAACAAATTGACGATCGAATACCAAGAATTTCTGCATGTGGTACCCGCCACGTGATTTATCCGTGGAATCAATCCCAAATCGAAAATCTAAAATCCTCTATTCCCCCGAATTTATCCGTGGGGTTAATCTAAAATCTAAAATCTAAAATCTAAAATCTAAAATCTAAAATCTAAAATCTAAAATCTAAAATCTAAAATCTAAAATCTAAAATCGATTGACTCTCGGTGCGTAAGTTCTAGGAATATGTCATTTAACAGTGTAACGGTGATTTTTTGAGAAGTTTAACTTTTAATTTAATAGATATCTTCAATAACGATTATTGTAGGGTAGGCATGGAGCCTGCCCGAGAGTTTCTGTTTTGGAGAAGTCTATGACAATCGCTTGCGAGTTTGAACAAGCGATCGCCCTTTTTGGCACGAGATATATAGTTTGACTGCGTAAGTCCCGATCGCATTAGGATCGCGAATTAAATAATTAAATAATTTACACAAGTTTGTGGGATGGGTTCTGGGCCCATCCCACAACAACCATAAAAATGGTACCTTTTTTCCTATTTAGCGACTGTTGCACCGACTTTGGCTGCGATCGCAGCTAAAGCCTTGCCGTTGCCTTGTAGAAGCGTGTTATTTTTCTGCACCATGCTGCCACTCAGTTCTGGGGGAGCGGGCAGTTTAACGCCTAATTTTTCAGCGATCGCGCGGACAATTTGTCTATTACCCAACAATAATTTGTGGTTTTCTGTCGCTAAGTCACCGCTCCCTGGGCCTGCTACGCTGGGTACAGTTGCGCCTACTTTGGTAGCGATACTGGTAAAAATAGCTCTGTTTTGCAAGATTAGCTGTTGGTTAACTTGCAAAGGATTGCTACCCGATGGTGCTGCGTCCTTGCTAGCTGCTGCGCCTACTTTAGCAGCAATATTCTTAGCTGTTTGACCATTTTTCACTAGCAAATCCCGATTTTGCTGTATGAGTGTTTGTTCGTTGGCTTGGGTAATAATTGTATTGTTAATAGTAGGTGGTTGAACTAATTGACCAGAGCTTCCCAATAATCCAGATGCCAATAAAGTAGCAGTGAAACCAACAATTAATTTAGACATTTTTTCTTTCCTCGATATGTTTTTTTTGACAAGCAGTTTTTTTACTGCGTCATCTACCAAAAGAAACATATCAAGACTTTTTTGAGCAGTTTGTCACGAATGTTACATTTTGTAACAAACTTATGCAAAAAGTGCAACGTCTAATTGCAATTTTTACAATTACAGACAGAAAGTAGGTTTTTATAGCAGTTGACAGTTGATAGTTGACAGTTGACAGTTGACAGTTGACAGTTGACAGTTGACGGTTGACGGTTGACGGTTGATCGGCGAAGATATTTGCTATCTTTTTTGCTTTTAACTTATTCACTAGGATTTTTGGGTTCCGAAAGTGGCGGCGGCTACACCGAAGAGGAGTACCGCAGCACCTGCGAGTACGGCTGGCGCAGGCATTTCGCCGAACACCAAATAACCCAAACAACTCGCCCCAACGGGTTCAAACAAGATGGCAAGAGTTACCAGAGTTGGGGAAATTTGCGCTACAGCCCAGTTTAAAATGGTGTGACCTACTAATTGAGGCAAGGCGGCGGTTAATAAAATGTAAAAATATACGATGTTTGGATAACCGGTATAACTGGTACCGAAGGCGAGGGGTAGAGGTAGCAGGACGATCGCAGCAACAGTATAGGCGATCGCGATATAACCGCCAATTCCCAATCCCCGCCGTTGAGCTTCCCGGCCTAGCAACAGATACAAACTGACAGCCCAGGAACCTGTCAGAGCAAGGAAATCGCCGAATAATTGAGTGTTGCCGGTATTGGCTGCGCCTGTGCTTCCGAGGGCGATCGCCATTCCGCCAGCAAGGGCTATAGTAATGCCTGCGATCGACATTTTGCTGAGTTTTTCGCCAAACCAGAAACGGGATAACAGCGCTACCCAGACGGGATTTGTGGTGACGAGGGCTGTGGAAGCTGCGATCGAAGTATAAGACAGTGAGGTAATCCAGAGAGCAAAGTGCAGGGCGAGACACAAACCAGCCGCCGCAGCATAGCGCCGAGCTCCGGGTTGTAGGGTTTTCCACTGAATTTTCGGCCAAGCTGGAAGCAGAATTAAGGCGGATAAAGTCAAGCGAGAAGCGGCGAGTACGAGGCTGAAACCGAGGCCGCCCGCGCCTGCTTTCAGGTTGGCTAGCCGGATTAAGATTGAGGCGGTTGAGACTGCTAATACGCCGATCGTTAAGATAAGGGCGATCGACCAATTCGACGGTTTTTGCGGAATATTCATTTAAATTTCCATGAGATTATTTATTTTGAGAGCGCCCCAAGCAGTCTATGGTGTCGTTGCGGGCGATCGTATTTTGACAAAAATAATCTTTATTAACTCAAAATCATGAATTTAATCAACTAGATTGATTAAATTTATAAATATACTTTAAAAATATAGCCCTTCTCAGATAGGTGAGGTACGTTGTTGGGCTTCAGCCCTCTTGGTTTAAGCGGTTATATAAGCTGTCAATAAATGCTATAGCTGATTTTATCATCTTAAATACAACATTTTATCCGCAAAGTATTAGACATATTATAAAAATATCTAGAAACTGGCAAGATGCCAGTTCCACAGAAAAAGATATTTTTGTAAAAGATATTTTTGTAAAAGATATTTTTGTGGAATGGGCATCTTGCCCGTTCCAAAATTTGATTATAAAAACTTTTCCAAGATATATATTTGATAGTTTCAAACTAGATAAATCAGAATTAGCGCGAGTAATTAGTAAAAATTTATCTGAAATTTTTTATCAGAGAGCGCACAAACTATTTGAGATCGGAAAACTTGTAGTCCTTACATTATCCATATTGTCCAGGAATTGTAACATAATTTTACAAATATGACTTTTATGACTTTTATGAACTCAAAGTCATGACTTTTATGAATTGACTTAAAAAAATACTTGTTTTAGCATCTTAAGTACGAAAAATGAAACTGGTAAGAACTTCTCATTCATTTTTAACATAGCTCAAACCAAAAATAAATCAGGAGAATCAACTATGGCTAGCCCATTCAAAGTAACAGAATTCGATTCAGGTAGATATATTACAAATGTCACCGCAGGAAAATTTAACGGCGACTCAACAACAGATTTAGCAACCATGGATTTGCTATCGACTCAAATTGGCATTTTGCCAGGAGACGGTACAGGTAAATTCAGCATTGGTAGCTACTCCTCCACGGGAGAATTCCCCTACGACTTTAGCAGCGCAGATTTCAATGGTGACGGCAAAACAGATTTATTCGCCACTACGGTACTGACAAAAATTCGATTTTGTGGGGAGACGGCAAAGGCAGCTTTACTTCTTACACCAACTTTGATGTGGGAGTACCATTTAATGTCATCTATCCGATCGACTTCAACGGTGACGGCAAAGTCGATTTAGCCCCCGTAGACTATACGAATAACAAAATTTTCGTCCTCTTGGGAGACGGTACGGGTAAGTTTAGCAAAGCCCAGGCTATTGATATCACAACAGACATCTCTTCCATCGCTTGGGCAGACGTAAACGGAGACGGCAAAATAGATCTAACCACAGCCAGCCAATACTCAACAAATATTTCCGTGAATTTAGGAGATGGTACTGGAAAATTTGGCAAAGCTACCAACTTTAATCTAGGGAAATATCCCACCGCCATTACAGCGGGAGATATCAACGGAGACGGCAAAACCGACATCGTATCAGCCAACTACTATTCCGACGACATTTCCATACTGTTTGGAGACGGGAAAGGCAATTTTGGCACAGCAACCAGCTTTTTCGGAGGAATCGGCCCTTCGTCAATTCAAGTATTAGACTTTAATGCTGATAGCAAAAATGATTTAGTAGTCGGAGATTTGCTCTCAAACTTTATTTTGTGGGGAGACAACACTGGCAAATTCAACACTTATACCGACATTCCTTGGACGGGATTTAATCCTGTATATGCCGACTTTAATGGAGATAAAAAACCTGACATTGCCGGCAACTATCTTGGCAATGTAAGAATTTTAATCAACGATACCAGTCCCCTTACCGACACATCAAAACCAGCACCTACGCCCACTCCCGCCCCGACTCCAACACCGCCACCACCGCCAACACCTGGAACATCTGCTGGTTTTACAATCACTCCGATATCGGGATTAAAAACTACAGAAGCAGGGGGAACGGCAACATTTACCGTCAAACTCAATAGCAAGCCAACTGCTACTGTAGCCCTAGGTTTAAGTAGTTCCGATAAAACAGAAGGAACAGTCTCTCCAGCTTCTCTGAATTTCAATCCTACCAATTGGGAGACTCCGCAAACTGTAACGGTAACAGGAGTTGACGACAAGGTAAATGACGGCGATAAAATTTACACAATCATTACCCAACCCGCTGTTAGTGCTGACAAAAAATACGACAAACTAAATCCGTCTGATATCACCCTCACTAATACCGCCAGCATTACTCCAACTCCAACTACAATTCCTCCAACTCCAACTACAATTCCTCCAACTCCAACTACAATTCCTCCAACTCCAACTCCACCAAAACCAATTCCAATTCCAATTACTACTCCAACACCTGGTGGAATCACCGTCAGCCCAACAACCGGATTAAAAACCACAGAATCAGGCGACAGTGACTCATTTACGGTCAAACTCAATAGCCAACCCACCGCTAATGTCAGCATCGGCTTAAGTAGTTCCAATACAGTAGAAGGAACTATTTCCCCAGCCTCTCTCACCTTCACTCCTACCGATTGGAATCAAGCCCAAAAAGTCATAGTAAAAGGTGTTGATGACAAGATAGTAGATGACGATAAAAAATACACAATTGTCACCGCCCCTGCTGTCAGCACCGATCCAAAATACAACAACCTCAATGCAGAGGATGTCAGCGTCACCAACGCCGAAACTAACCGCCCACCCGTGTTAAACAAAAGCAAGGAAACTACTCCCTGGTACTACGACAGCCCGATAGTTAAAAAATCATCCAAATTTGAGTTTACGGTTCCCGAAAAGGCATTTATAGACCCAGATTCTGGTGACAAGTTAACTTACTCAGCCACTTTAGAAAACGGTCAACCTTTACCGAGTTGGATTACTTTTAATCCTACTACCCGTACTTTCAGCGGCGACATTACTAAAGGGAACTCTCTGGATATTAAGTTGACCGCAACCGACACTTCCGGTGCGAGTGCGAGCGATTTTATCAAGTTAGTAGTCACTAAAAATGGTGTGGTCGTTGATGGTTATATTGCGGGTGCGACTATCTTCTTTGATGCGAATAAAAACGGAGTCAAAGATGCTAGCGAACCATTTTCTACGACTGATGCTAATGGCGAATACGAACTCGATATCCCGGACAGTTTTGATACGAACAAAAATGGGAACTTTGACCCAGAAGAAGGCAATTTAGTTGCTTTTGGGGGGACGGATGTTTCGACGGGCTTGCCACTGACAACTCCTGTTTCAGCACCGATAGATTCCACTGTTGTCACGCTATTAACTACTTTAGTTACTGATTTGACGGCTGGGGGAATGTCGCAGACTGAAGCTGAGTCAAAGGTTAAATCTACTCTGTCTATTCCTGCGGGAGTTGATTTACTGGACTTAGATCCGATCGCATCTACGGCCAAAAATGAGCCTGGTGGTGTCGAAACTCTAGTCGCGATGACAAAAGTCCAAAACGTCGTCACCCAAACCACGAGCTTAATAGACGGTGCATCTGGGGCGGATAATGGTGCAATTACCAAAGCTGTTGTTGCAGCAATTAACAGTAAAATTAAATCCGGCGGTTCCCTGGATTTGACGGATGCAGCACAGGTAGAAGGCATTATCCAGCAATCTATTGCTAACGTCAAACAAGTTGATAGCAATCTCGACGCTGAAAAACTTTCCAAAATTTCCTCGCAAACAGCGAAGGTAATGGTTGAGGCTAATCAGCAGATAGATCAGGTGAAATCTAACTCTTCACCTGAGTCTATTGCCTCGGAAATTGCCAAAGTTCAAAAGGTGGCTTTAGGTGAAAGTGCGATCAAACTGGAAGCAGTCGGTGTTGCGATTCTCACAGGCGATGTTAACCCTTCCACAACTTCTACTACACTTCTCGGTTTTGAGGGCAAAAATCTGGTAGGTACTGATGATAACGATACTTTACTAGGTGCTAGCGGTAACGATTTCATCAGTGGCAGAAAAGGCAGTGATTCCCTCGATGGTGGTGCCGGCGATGACAGCATTTACGGTGGCAAGGGACTCGATACGCTGACAGGTAACAGTGGCGATGATATCCTATTTGGAGGCCGTGGTGCTGACAGTTTGGATGGCGGTGCAGGCAATGACAGCTTGTATGGTGGCAAGGGAGATGATACTTTGCTTGGTGGTTTGGGAGATGATTTCCTGAGTGGTGAAAAGGGCAATGATTTTCTAATCGGCGGAGAAGGTAGCGATCGCTTTTTGTTAAATCTAGATAGTGGTATCGATACGATCGCGAATTTTGACACTGATAGCGATAAGATTATCCTTGGCAATGGCTTGAGCTTCGGACAGTTAGACATTACCCAGACTGCTAGTGGAAATGCGATCAAAATTGCTGCGACAGGCTCAGTGTTGGCAAATGTCAGTGGAGTCACCGGGCTGCTGCGAGCAAATGATTTTGTGGTGATTTAAAAGAGTGTTGACAGTTGACAGTTGACAGTTGACAGTTGATAGTTAACAACAACCGCAAGCATCTCATTTTTGTAAAAAGCATTTTTTCTTTGATTGAGTGCGAGCGTCCCCGCTCGCATATTGTACAATACGCGAGCGGGGACTATAAAAACTGAGATGCTCCCACAGCAACCTCTACCTGGAAGGAAGAGGATTGGAGTAATGAATCGTCTTCTGTTAATTTCTCCCTAAAACGAAGAGGCTTTCAACCAATTATTTCTGGTAATCAGCCGAGGGTAGGGGCTGGGGGCGAGATCCTCGGGCCCCACCTTTTTAATAGAAAAATGTGTAACAATCAATTAATCTCGCAGTTAACACTGAAAACTCCCAATTTAAAACTATCTATGGCTCCTACAGTTTTGATTACAGGCGCTTCTCAAGGAAGTGGCAAGGCAACGGCACTGTTATTTGCCCGTCAGGGTTACGATGTGGTGATGGTGGCTCGGGAGCCGGAAAGATTGGCAGCAGCAGCGGCTCAGGTGCAGCGTGAAGGCACTTCGGCTGTCGCGATTGCGGGGGATGTTGGTGACATTCAACAAGTGCGGGCGATCGTCCAAAAAGCCCTGGATACCTGCGGAAACATTGATGTTTTGGTGAATAATGCTGGAATTTGTCTCGCAGGGGCGATCGAGCAAACCACCTCCGAAGATTGGCAGCAATTAATGAATACCAATTTTTGGGGCTGCGTTAACACAATTCAAGAACTTTTGCCACATTTTCTCGATCGCAAAACCGGTACAATCGTCAATGTTGGTTCCATTGGTGGCAAAATGCCCTTACCTCAAATGACTGCATATTGTGCCAGTAAGTATGCAGTAACGGGTTTGACAGAAACTTTGCGATTGGAATTGGCGCCCCAAGGAATTCACGTTTGCGCCGTACATCCGGGTTTGATCAACAGCGATTTTTTGGAAAGAGCTCAATTTCGCGATCGAGACGAGCCCGCAGTCGAATTGCGCCGCCAACAAATGAGTGAAATGCTGAAATCTGACTGGGTAAATCAGCCGGAAGATATTGCTAAAGCTATCTGGGATGCTGTGAAGAATCAGCGTGCAGAAGTCACAGTCGGCCCTGCTTTCTTGGCATCGGAAGCCTATCGCTTATTCCCCGGTTTGATGCAGTGGGCAATGGAAAAGGGCAAGTTATAATTAGTCAGTAGTCATTATTAGTATGGCAGGGTAAATTTATTGTCGTCAGACAAATTAGGTACGTAGTTGCGCTTCAGCGCTCTTTGCTTATATATATAAAAAACGAAAAATTAGGTACGTAGTTGCGCTTCAGCGCTCTTTGCTTATATA
>NZ_JAEQCX010000084.1:0-30009 GCF_020738035.1 Microcoleus sp. PH2017_28_MFU_U_A | reverse complement strand
AGACCAACCAGGAATGGGTTGCGAATCTAGTTGAGCCGCTACAGCATCAAAATTCCCATTAAACAAAGTAGGAACCGCATAATCACCCCGCATCCTAGCTGAGTAAGTATTATCTTCTAACACCGAAACCCGATTATTCTTCAAATAATTCTCAAAGTTAGCCAACTCATTTTTAGTCTTCTTCCCACCATCAAAATAAGGTCGTAATTGAGAACCTCCACCTAAAACAGAGTTGAACCAACCCGTACCAATTCCTTCCCAAGGAGCTTTAGTATCGCCATGAGTTAAACTGGCATTCGTGTGCTCAGGAGTGTACCAAGTCTTAGTAACATCAGCAATATTATTTTCAGCCAAATCACCTAAGCGACGGTAAATTGTTTCGCCATTCTCCGAAGGAAACTGACTTTCATTGAGATTAGCAGTTCCCGCATACCAAGCCAAAGCAGCCCGATGGTCGGTCATTAGGAAGAGTAAACTCCTCAGAAGAACCAGCCTTACTACCTCCATTCCAAGTCCAGGTACCATTCTTCCATTGAGCAGTCAGGATACGATTCCGATTGTAATCTTGTCTGGCTCACGATCTGCTATTATTAATATGTAAATATCTTCAGAAAAAGGTTATGAATAACGAAGAATATCTCGAATGGGAAGAAGAAGCCGAAGAAGTTATTCCGCTTCTATCTCTCAACAACCATCACCCAGAGATGGCTGGTAGGGAGGTGGTCGATTTATATAAAGATGGATGGAGAGACTATTCCTCGATCAATTTAGAAGGAACTCTCATCGAGCATGAATACCTAATTGAGATCGACCTAAGTGGCTCTGATTTACACTCAAGTATTTTGAAGGGGTGCGATCTGAGCGGTGCTAATTTGAGTAACGCGAATCTTGAAAATGCTCACTTGAGTAGCGTTTGTTTAGTAGGGGCAAATCTTAGCAATGCAAATCTGGCTAATGTTAATTTATGGAATGCTGACCTGAGCGATGCTAATTTGGAAAATGCTAACTTAAACAATGCAAACCTGTCTAATACCAACTTAATTGGCACAAATTTTAGCGCTGCTAAATGGGAGAATATTAACACTGACGCTGCGTTATTTTGTCATACTATTATGCCAGATGGTAGCCATAAAAGCGATCCAGTTAGAGTCATGGAAACTCAGGAATTGCTTCGGCGCTACGCTGCTGGAGAAAGAAGGTTTGAGGGCATAGTTTTATATCGGGCTGACCTTAGAGGTGTCGATTTACATAACATAATTATGCCTAATGCTCACTTAGCTGATGCTAACTTAAGCGGTGCCAATTTGAAAGAGTCCTGCTTGACGAGAGTTAATTTTAGGGGGGCAAATTTGAGCGGTGTTAATCTGTGCATTGCTAACTTGAGAGGAGCAAATTTAAGCTACACCAATTTGAAAGATGCCAACTTATATGCAGAAATGTATGGTGTAGATTTTACAGAAGCCAACCTGAGTGGGGCTGAGCTTCTGTTCGTGGAATCTGCATTTTTTCGTAACACTACCTTGCCCAACGGAGAAGTTGTTATTGGTCCTAGTGAATATGCTTCTAATTGGAAAAGGTAGGGTTCTATTAGACATCTACAAAAAAGCCTGGGTCGAACAGGCATCCTGCCTGTTCCACACTGATTATTGGAGATGTCTACTTGCCATGAATTTGATTTCTATAAATCATGAAAGTGGCAAGTTTATATTTCGCTTGAGAACATCTCGAATATCTCCAGGAATATTTGAAAACAGGTTAACATTTTTACCTTTAAGTAAGTTTTCAAGTTCTTCGATACTAACTAACCAAGTGTTCGGAGATCGCCATTCAGTCACATTTTTGATTGGAGATAAAACTCGATTTAATTGCAGCTGCTCTCCAATTTCATAAAATGGGTGGACTATTCCTTGCTCCCCAGCATTATCCCAGTCTAGGGCTGATGGTTCGGCTCTGTTAGGTGTAAGAAACGTGTAAATTTTGGTGTCGTGATTAACATCTGGTATCCCTTGACTAGGATGCTCTAAAACCAGATTTGTTTTCCATGTCCAGGTAGGAATGTTAATTCCTTGTTGTTGAAAAGCCTCAGAATTGGTAAACCCTTGATACCTAGAATCGTTGGGGAGAGCATTACTCTTTTTCTGTGGTTCCCAATTTGTGCCATAGCTACCCGCAACAACGTAAACTTGCTTACTATTTTCAGCCATACCTGTTACTAACTGTTCTATATTGTACCACGCAGAGGCTTCTGCGGGATTATTAGGACTGCTAAAAAACAGATTATTGTCAGCGTTTTGCGGGATTAAGTTGGTTCCCAAAAAAGTGGCTAGGTTGTCTTTGGGATGTCTTGTCCGATCTCCTGAAGGAATTATATGTCCTTTGTTAAAGCCAAGACTGGCCCCGTTATTATTTTCATAACTGCTACCACTAATTTGAGGCCAGCCATTAGGTAATGTAGGATCGGCGATGAACTCATCAGCTTGGCGTTTTCCACCAATCCATGATTTATTTACCTGCCAACTTACCCAGTTGGGGGTTTTAGTTGTGCGATTGTAAGATACTGCGTACTGAGGCTTCTCCAGTAGCAAGTTTTCGCGATAGAGGTTATTTTGTGGTTCTTCAGGACTGTACCTAGCTTCAGATGGATTGCCAAATTTAAGGTGATTACTCTTAAAGAAAACATCATCTAAATAAACTCTGGTGTTTCCCTCAACTTCAAACCTCAATTTAACGCTCTGACCTCGAAACTTATCTAGCTGATTGCTTCCAACATGAAATGTTTCAAACCCTCCTCTGCCAAAACCAATTTTGTCAATATCGCTTGCGTATGTCTTTAGTTCATCTCCTGTTGTTGCTGCCAGATCTATCTCTTTGAGAAGATGAGTACCACTGCCAATTATTGGTCGCCCTTGCGGGTCGGTATTTAGTTTAGTTTCCAACAAGACTTTAAGCTTTCCTTTCCCAAACGGTGCGTGGAGATTAAATCGCAAATCTCCCCATTCTGGCATCACAAAATAGTTGTGTACGATTTGTTTTGTCCCACCATCTCCCATTCTCAGGGCAAAATTAGGTCGATCTACATCGTAGCTTATGGCATCTAAGTAACCGCTACTTATTAAGTCTTTTAAGTTTTATAAGCCTGGTATTGCCCTATTCTTTGCAACTTCTTCTCCGATAGTGTACCAATCGACTAAGTGGGATTGTAAAACATCCTCAGATGAACCATTAAATAAAGACCAACCTGGGATAGTATGATCCGACTTTCTAAAAGCAATCGCATCAAAATTCCCGTTAAACAAAGTCGGAACCGCATAGTCCCCCCGCATCCGAGTTCCGAAGGACTTAGTGATATCTGTGTAGGTATTATCCTCGTAAACAGCAGCCCGATTATTGTTCAGGTAATTCTCAAAATTACCTAACTCATTTTTACCTTTCTTGCCCCCAAAATCGTAGGGACGCAGTTGAGAACCTCCCCCTAAAACCGAATGAAACCAACCCGTACCGATTCCTTCCCAAGGTGCGTTAGTATCGCCATTACCGCCAGTAAAATTAGAATTGGTATGGTCGGGGGTATACCAAGTCTTAGTCACATCGGTGATATTATTTGCTGACAAATCTCCCAAGCGGCGGTAAATTCGATCGCCATTTTCTGATGGCAACCGACTTTCATTGAGATTAGCCGTTCCCGCATACCAAGCCCCTGCCGCCCGATGGGAAGCACCGGCCCTGTTATCCGGCGTAAAACCAGCCAGATTGTTAAGCGAAACATTCCAATCTGACTTCCAATTCGTTCCAGAAAGTACCCGCCCGTTAAGAGTATTCCCAATACCATTAGTTTGGTAGTAATTGTCAGCATAGGTGACATTATTCCATACTCTGATTTCCGGGTCGAGAATGTTACGGTAAGTTCCTTCTAAAGAAATAGACTTGTAATTGTAAGGGTCAACAGTCGTCACCTGCAAATCGCGATTTGCCGGACTCGTACCGCCAACATCAGGTAAAAACGTACCCAAACGCTGGACAATTTCACTATTAACAACAGCCCCCTGCCCGAAACCGACAAAATGTAGCGGTGAATTGAAAACAGCTCCTTGAGTGCGGATTAACTTGCCAGTTGCAGAGTTATATTTCTGAACGGCACCGCCCTCTTTATAAATGTGTTTAGCGACTCCATTAAGTACGATTCCGATTGTAATATTGTCTGGCTCACGATCTGCTATTATTAATATAATATGTAAATATCTTCAAAAAAAGTTATGAATAACGAAGAATATCTCGAATGGGAAGAAGAAGAAGCCGACGAATATATTATGCTTCCTTCTCTCAACGAGCATTGGCCGGAGATGCAAGGTTGGGAGGTAGTCGATTTGTACAAAGATGGATGGAGAGACTTTTCCGGGATGAATTTAGAAGGAATTGTCGAGCAACGTGAATACCTGATTGATATCGATTTAAGTGGCTCTGATTTGCACTCAAGTATTTGGCAGGGGTGCGACCTGAGCGGTGCTAATTTGAGTAACGCTAATCTAGAAAATGCTAATTTGAGCAGCACTTGCTTAGTGGGGGCTAATGTAAGTAACGCTAATCTGGCTAATGCTAATTTATGGTATGCTGAGCTGAGCGGTGCTAACTTAGAGAATGCTAATTTAAACAATGTTAACCTGGTCAAGACGAACCTAACTGGAACAAATTTTTGCGCTGCTAAATGGCAAAATATTAATACAGAATCGGCGTTGTTTTGTCATACTATTATACCAAATGGTAGCTATAAAAGCGATCCAGTTAGAGTCATTGAAACTCAAGAATTGCTCCGGCGCTACGCTGCTGGAGAAAGAAGGTTTGAAGGCATAGTCTTGTATCGGGCCGATCTTAGAGGCGTCGATTTGCATAACATCATTATGCCGAATGCCCACTTGGCTAATGCTAACTTAAGCGGTGCCAATTTGCAAGAGTCCTGCTTGACGAATGTTAACTTTAGGGGTACTGATTTGAGCGGTGCTAATCTTAAAAATTCTTGTCTAGATTCTGCGGATTTAAGCTATGCCAACTTAAAGGGTGCTAATTTATTGACATTGGATATGAATGGTGTCAATTTCACAGACGCTAATCTACTTAGTGCTAAAATCTTTTTCTCTCAAACTGGCCGGTTTCGCAATACAATTTTACCAAATGGAGAAGTTATCGTTGGTCCTAACATATATCCTTCAAATCAGAGATGAGTTTTTCGTCTGATTTGAAGGATGGTTGAGAGAATTTAGATAATTGGATATAACTGATCTTTGAGATAAGTCCGAATGTTATCAGGAAGACTAGACAAAAAGTTTATCTTTCTACCTCCTCTGCCATCAATCAGCTTTTCAAGCTGCTTAATTGTGAGCTGCCAAGTAGCAGGATTACGCCATTCAACTGCATTTTGGATATCCGGCAGAGTCGCAGTTAGTCCTAGCTCAGCTTGAATTTCATTAAAGGGGTGAGGTATGGGCTGCCCAGTAAGAGGCCAATTAGCAAATGGTTCGGTTTTATTAGGTGTCAAAAATGTATAGAACCCATTTGAGATCTTTTGGGCGATCGAGTAAAATCAACAAGATATAGATCAACTCAAACAGGTCAGGGATGAAAATGGGTTATTCCAGCGATGTAAACGACCAAGAGTGGGAAATTATCGAGCCATTACTCCCACAGAAGAAGAAAACCAGACCTCCGGTGTGGACAAAACGGCAAATCCTCAATGGGATATTTTATCAACTCAAGAACGGTTGTAATTGGTCTGACTTGCCCAAAGATCTACCACCATATTCTACTGTCTTCTGGCATTACCAAAATTGGTGTGAGGGCGGTGTACTCGATCAGATCATGACGGAGTTACACAGTCAGGTGCGCCAACAAGTCAAAAAAAACCGCAGTGGACAACCCTTATTATGATTGACTCTCAAGCGGTGAAAAACACGCTTCTATGCTAGTATTGAGTCGAAAGGGTTTTGTTTTTACAAATGCACAAATGGCATCAAAAGACATCTAGCCGTCGATATACTTGGCTTTCCATTCTTTACCCACTGTACCAAAGCTAACTTATCTGATGATCGAGGGCTGATTGAAATGCTTGGAAAAAACATCGATTACTTCAAATCTAAACCTGCGGAACTTCCCAAAACTACCATTTTGTTAGACAACGGGTACCACCCCGATAAACTTACTCAAGCATTGGAGGAGATTTATCCCCAGATTATGACCAAGATTCAATTTGAACTCTCAGCCAAACCATCGAAAGCCGAAAAGGAGGCTAAAGGGCAATCTGGGTTTGTGCCTGTGGCGGCTAGATGGGTAATTGAACGTTCAAACGCTTGGGTGGAAAGATGCAAAAGCTTAGTCAAAAACTTCGATCGCACACTCGCTCGTTCAAATGCCAAACTCAAGCTTTGCTTTATCAGACTGATGCTTAAAAGACTAGCCACCGCGTAAAAAGATCTCAAATGGGTTCTATAGAACCCATTTGATTACTCCTTAACAACAATACGATCTATAAATTAATCTAAACTTTTACAGCTCGTATCATTATTTTACGTTTTTAGCGTCTGGCTCTGCCCAGCAAATTTTAGTTTTACTCTTCCATTTTGTCTGTTGTACTTTTTTTAATTGCCTCATAAACAATTGTATTCTTCTGCTTGGGTAGAACTTTAGTATGTTGAATTTCCCCTGATACTATTATCAGAGGTATTCCTTCAGGAAAGGCACTGCAATTTAGGTCGCCTAAATAATGCCGACAACCACGACACCCTCTATATTCGCTCATTTGATTTTTATTCATTGGAGTATTAAGGACGAACAACTACTACCTGTTTTGGGTCAAAAAATAGGATGCTTTTTCTCCAAGGAACTAGAGGATTTCCTATTTGAATAGCATCGTAACCTTGAGATTTTAAATATTCTGCATATTGATTAATTAACTCTTGGTCTGACAACTGTAAACCATTAGTTAAACGGTAGTTTTCTAAGCTGGACTTGTAGGCAAAATCATGTGAATATATTTGGGGAGTTTTTACATTTAACGTTATATCTAATACGGCATCATCGGTGCTGTAGATTTCGGCTACCCTTATATCATTTGATAAATAAAGTCCCGGTCCAAACAATGAGTATCCTCTGTTAAAGTAAGCAGGATCTACCAAATCCGCTACCGATGGGGCTTTTGACTCGGTTGTCACTCCGTCTGCCAAAAAGGTTTTTCGGCTGGTTCATAAACAATTGTATTGTCTTGGTCGGGTAAAGGTTTTGTGTGTTCTATTGGCTCATAAACAATTGTATTGCCTTGGTCGGGTAAAGGTTTTATATGTTCTCCACCTCCGACGACAAAAATTAGTGGTATTCCTTTAGGGAAGGCGCGACAAGTTGGAATCTCGTCTACAATGCCATCTAACAAGTGACGGCAGTCAAGGCATCGTTTATATTCAGCCATTTGATTACTCCTTAACAACAACTACTTGTTTGCGGTCGAAAACTAAATAATATTGCATGAATTCTGGGGTAGTCACGATCGCATCATACCCCTGAGATCTGAGATACTCTGTATATTTATCTATCGCCTCTGATCCTTGTTTACCAATTGTATTACCGTAAATTTTTGCCTCCTCGAAAAATTCCTCTAAACCCGGATAGACTCTGGGGTTTTTTATGTTCAGCACGGTTTTTAATATCGGACCTTTCCTTAGATTGCCATTCTCATCAATGCTAAAATCCTTAGCCCTCTCCTCCTGATTTGTCACATACAAACCTTCTCCGAGGAAACCGCTTGCGAGCCTAGCAGGATTTACACCACCATTCGCAATACTAGCAGCACGAACTGGGTTAGTTCCATGATAGAGCACGCGTCTGCTGTAGCTATTTTTTGTATATTCTTCAGCCTCAGCGAGAGTCATAGAAGATTCCCACTTCTTGCCAAAAGAAATATCGTCAAGGTAAACAGTGCCGTCATTGATTTCAAACTTGAGTAAAGCTACCTTACCGCGCAGTTCTTGCGGGACATTTAGGTAGAAAGTTTCCAAGCCTTCAGTACCATAACCGATCTTGCGAATATTGCTGTCGAGCTCCTCCGGAGAGCTATTTTTTTCATATACTCCTCGCTCTAAATCGATAGTTCCTATTGACGTAAACTGTTCGTAACCAGCTACGTTTGCTTGCATAGAAACCGTAATTTTTCTTCCCGCACCGAGTTGGTCTTGGGGTACGTGCAGGTCGAACTTCAAACTATCGTGTAAGCTGTTTTGATCGGGGACAAGAAAGAGATTATGAATTATTTCTTTAGGTCCATCAGTACCTCCCATCTTCAAGGTATTGTTTTGTCCGGCTAAACCGTAGTTTAATTTTCTTTGCTCTTCAGTTAAAAAGGTATCAATCTCATCCCGTTCATGCAGATGTCTTTGCGACACATTAGGATTGTCGGATACACTTAAAGAGTTGTAAAAAGACCAGCCTGGAACGCTCTGATATGTAAAACGTTTGCTGGCGTCAAAATTACCATTGAAAAGGGTGGGAACTGCATAGTCACCTCGCATCTTGTTACCTATAGTTTCGTCTGTGTAGGTGTTGTCCTCAGTTACGGGCACACGGTTACTTACGTTAGCATCATAGGGGCGTAATTGAGAGCCACCGCCCAGTACCGAGTAAAACCAGCCAGTACCGATACCTTCCCAAGGAGCTCGTTGTTCACCGTGAGTAAAATTAGCATTCGTATGATCTGGTGTGTACCACGTAGGTTTGGTTGGATTGCCTGAACTATCTAATTCCAGATCTCCAAGGCGACGGTAAATCCTCTCTCCATTCCTTGAGGGGAGTTGACTTCCGCTAAGGTTAGCTGTTCCTGCATACCAAGTTAGAGCTTGGTGAGGCCTTCCATCCGTGCTATTTTCAGTAAATCCAATCCGGCTCAAGCCATCAGAACCACCAAGGTGTACGTTCCAATCCGCCTCCGCAATTCGCCGACCAGCAGGGGTATTGATTTCCTGTGTATCCAGAGCGGGGACGTTTTGATAATAGTTATCGGCATAGGTAACATTTTCCCAGATTCGCACGGATGGATCGCGGAAGCTTTTTAAGGAGCCTACCAAGTAATCTTGGTCGAAATCATGAGGATCGATCGTTGTCATCTGAAGGTCGCGGTTTACAAGGCTAATACCACCAGCGAGGGGAAAATAACTTCCCAAACGCTGGACAATTTCATTGTTGATCGTTGCACCCTGACCAAACCCAATAAAGTGCATAGGTGAATTGAAAAGGGTGTTTTCCAAACCTTGATTTAAAGCTACCAGTGAAGCAAAAAAGGCATCTGCGGCTGCCTCAGTAAAGCCAGAGTTGAATGCGGTTGCTTCTGGTGGCTGTTCCCATCCAGGGATTAGTGTCAGTGGTGCGCCAAATTTATGACTTGGAGGGGAGAAGGTTGTGGAGCCATCAAAATTCAGCCACCCCCATTTGTTAGTAGCCCGATCGTAACGCATGACCAAACCATTTTCTTTAGTCAGGTGAGAAGCCATCTGCTCGAATTGGCGGTCTATCAAATTAGGTTGAGGTTCTAAGCCTCGCGTTAACACCGTAACGCTGCTGAAAGTATTGCTACCAGAAATGGGAGTCGGCAGTAAAGTCTTAAACTTATTGGTAACAACTTTTTTTGCCCCTTTATTCGTCGTAGCTTCCACAGCCCAATGATATTCCTGACCCGCCGTCAACATTCGATCGCTAGAAAGAGTAAACTCCTTTGAAGAACCAGCCTTAGTTTTCCCATCCCAAGTCCACGTACCGTTTTCCCATTCAGCAGTCAGAACCCGATTCGGATTGTAATCTTTGTCGTCCTGCGAATTTAACCCATCCCACCGATCGCCCGGCAACAAGCCCTTCCCTTGCGGAAAAACGCTTACATAAAGATTGACCTTATCGACATCAGTATCAGGCTTAAAACCAGGAAGACCGCAGGGTTCATTCTCACCCTTCAAATCCCACTGAAAAGTAGGAGTTAAAGGATTGCTATCATTCTTGCTATCCCCGATCGGTCCTTTTAATTCCAACCAGTTTTTAGCATTCGCTATTGCCAAACCTTTAGGATTTCCACCGATACCAATGGGAGCGCGTTTCGTACCATCCGGGATACCAAAACCAAAGTTATTAATCCAATTTCCTTCGATAATTTCGTAGTCGGCCGCAATACTGACAAGAGGGTTGATATCGTCAATAGGCACGCGGACGAGGTCGGCAGTTGTCGCATTTCGCTGATTGCTTGCCTGGAAACCCCAAGTATCCACACCCCTGTCGCGGGCGTCAAGCTTGTAATTACCCGGATTCTCTATAGCCTTAATCATTTGCTCAACATCGAAAACGTAGGAACTTCCTCCCAAACCGAAGGTGGGATAGGAAGCAATCAAATATTTGCCGTCACTCGAAAGCGCTAGGTTGTTAGTTAAGCTGCCCGGAATCGGTCGAGTCGCAGCCACCAATTGAGGATTGGGGTCCAGTGGGTTTGCGATAATGCCTATATTTCCACCCTCGCGCGTATTTATCTTTGCCCTAGAGTTGCGGCCGGCAACAAACGCATATTTCCCGTCTTGCGTTACTGTTACAGCCACTGCCTCGTTGACATCAAAATAGTCAGTGGCCACGCCCAGCGACAAAGGAGCGTAATCGACTTTAGCCCTAAAATTGAGGGGGTCATCAGACTCAATTTCGAGCACTCCGAAGCCCTTGCCGTCATCTTGAAGCTTTATCTGGTCCCCATTACTATCTATGGTAAGGACACTAGCAAGCCCGTTGGTAAACACCATTTTCTTGGGGTCGGAAGTAGCAGCTATGCCCTCTGTCTCCGATAGGGTGGGAATTACTTTAATCTGCTGGTGCCACTTCCGCTCGTTAGAGCCCTGAGCGCTCGGTTTGTCGGCGGGGTCAATGTTGACAGCGTAAATGCGGCGGTTAGGTGTTTGTTCGTTATTGTCGGAACCAGTAGCGAACAGTCGGCGCCCGTCGCTGCTGATAGCCAACTGGCTCAGTCCCAGGGGTGATGTGACGTTAATTGTCTGGATAACAGTATGATAGGTTGCTGAATTCGGGTTGATGTCGAGGACGTAGATGTTGGGGCGATTTTGGTCGGCAATGTAAGCGTAATTGTCTTTGGGGTCGATCGCAATAGCTTGTGGTCTGGCTCCAGAGGGCAAGCCAATCGCATCCACAGTTGCCGTTTCTGGGGTAGTATCTATCTCTCGCAGCGCCATCAAATCCACCACAGACACCCGACCGGTGTCCCGCAGAGTCACGTAGGCGCGGGTAGCATTGTTAGTAGCCGCGATCGACTCCGGTCGGTCTGATGGGATATTGGGATTACCCACAGGAATGTTAAAAGCAACCGCTAATTTATTGCTGTTCTGGGTTTCAACAGTTGATAAAGCGTCTTTGAGGTTAATAACGTTGATTTTGTCGCCCGTACGTTCTGTTACCAGCGCCAATTCAACGCAGGTAGGAGCGAGGCGGATATTTTCTTCACTTTCTAGTTCGACAGTCTCGTAATCTCCAGTACCCGGTCCGAAGCGCTTTTTCTGCTTTCTCGACACTACAATGCTGGATTCGCCGAGGGGTACGGTAATCGGAATTTTGACAGCAATTTTGTAGCTATTTTCTCCCAAATCGGTGTTTTTATCCGGTATCAATGTGCCTGGATAAGTTTTGTCGCCGACGCGGAAGCTGACTGTTAAGTCTTTAAATTCACCGCCTAAATCATTGGAGTTATTCAGGAAGTTGCTGCCTGTCAGGACGACGGTTGGTTCGCCATTTTCCAACTTATATTCAGCGGATTGAAGCACTGGAGGTGCGAAGGGGTCTGCTGGGAATAGTGTGGGTATGTTTAGAGTGGCTGTGACGCGGGGAATCCCTTCTGGATCGAGTTCAACACCCGCCGGAGTGACTACAGGTAAACCGACTTCAGGAATGGCAATAATTTTCAATCCAGATTTCAGGTATTTAGCCAAGTAAGCCAGCAGTAAAATTGTAGCGGCGAATTGAGCTGTGGTGACGGCGGCTATACCGATTAAACCGGCATTGGCTGCTAAAAAGCTGTTTTGGAGACCGACATTTGTTGAGAGAAGGGAACCATTTGGGAGACCGACATTTGTTGAGAGAAGGGAACCATTTATATTGGAGGTGGTGAGCAACTTTTCCAATGCCAACTTCTGTAACTCCAGGTCCGGCATTGCTATCATCGCTATTTCGGCAGTCTCCAAAATACCGGTAAATGGTGGAGAATTAGTGCGAATAGTACCGCTGGCATCGACTACACCGGATTCTTGAATCAGCCAAATTGGGGAATAAATATTGTTAGCATCCGGCAGCGAACCTTTTCGCAGGAATAAAATTTCGGTACCAGGAGATAAGCCGGCAGGGGCAGGAATTGCTAATTGAGCGGGAATTTTCAAGGAGTTGTCGCCCAAGTCTAAATTGAAGCCTCCGGCGAACTGCAAACCGTCGGGAAGTTGTAGCGATAGATCATTGCTGGTTAGAGATGTCAAGCTAATAGCTGTATTTTCGGCAAGAGCACCGGGCGGCACCATCACAATTGAACCGTCACTGCCAGTAACTGCACCGCCATTTACTCCTAAAATTGTTCCGGCGATGGCGGGAAGGGAGACTCTTACTGGCACGACTTGTTCGGCGGCTCCGTGAATGACAGTGACGTTAGTAACTCCTTCTTTTATAGCGGTAATAACGCCGTCTGAATTCACTTGTAATAGGTTGGAGTTTCCGGGGAAATAGCGAGTTCCTGTAGAGCCGAATTTCAGATCGGGGGATTTGATGATATTTTCAATTCCTACTAAAAGCGAGCGTCCCATTCCGGCTGTCATTGTGACTGCTTTGGGATAGACATTCAAACCGTTAATCTCGGCTAGTGCTCCATTGAATTCTGCATCGTTGGTTGGGGCTGGCAATTTTCCTACTCGCACTGCTGTTACTGCTTGCAGGTTGTTGCGACTTGCGCTCAAAACTGAAGTACCGTTGACCAAACCTGTCACTTTCCCCGTTGGATCAATTGGTGCTACTTCTGGATTGAATGAAGTGTAAGTTAGATAAGAATCTGGGAGCACTACACCTTTTTGGTCGGCAAAGTCTCCGAGTACAATCAATTCCGTATTTTCTCCTGCATTAAGTCGGGGATTTCGCTTCACAAAATCTAGATTTAGCAGGGGAACATCGCTGACGTTGACTGTCACCCGCGCGGGCGTTGAACTCCCAAAAGCGTCGCTGGCAAGGAAATCAAAGCTGGCAATTCCAGAGAAGCCGGTTGCTGGTTTAAAGGATGCTTTGTTCGTTAAGGGATTGAAAATTACTGTGCCGTTTACTGGATTGAGGACGCTAATTGTCAGAGGGTCGCCCTCTGCATCTGTGGCAAGATTGTCTAATGAAATAGTTGTCTCTAATTCTGTATAAGTCCGAGTGCTTGTCGGTGAAACAACGGGCGGATTGTTGTCAGAATTCGGGGGATTGGCTTCGGCGAGCAATTGTTGTCCTAGGGGAGTATTTCGCCATTCTTTGTCAGGGTTGATGACTGTATCTAGCAGCGGTGCGTTTCCGGTTGCGCCACTAATTTTAAAGATTAGGTCATTGTAATCTCTGTCTGAGTTAGCGGATGACATATCTTCGAGGGCAAAGGTGTTACCGCTGCCCGTAATGTCGGCTATTTGTAGCAGATGACCGGTATCGTTGGGATTGGCTGTGGCGATACTGAATAAGGGACGGTTTTCGGGAAACAAATCCCACAGCCAGGAGTATTGGAGGGATGATTGTACTGTACCGCTGGGTACGAACATGACGGCAAAAGTGTCTCCAGGGGTCATGTTGAAAGTTTTGATACCCTGATATTCTCCTGAACCGAAGTCGTATTCTCCCGGCATCGAACCGGTGAATTTGGCTCCTTCTGTACTGTCGCGGATTACAATGTTTCCTAATGTGGAATTAGTTAGGACTCTCCTAGCAGCTTCGGCGATGAATTCTGGAGTACCAGGTGTAAATGCTTCCATTCCTGAAAGACTAAAAATGCCGATTTCGCCAGTAAAGTAGCCGCCGTCAAATACATAGTCAAATTTGACTTGTCCTTGGTTATCTACAAGGAAAGTGCCACTGGGTGAATTGGCTGCTGCTGTTATTGAGAGATTTGTTGAGGGATTGGTATTGCTTTGGAAGTCGCCAGTACGCTGTGTTGAATTGGGTTGAGTGTCTGCAATATTGTCTGAAAGTTGAGCAGATTCTTCGGTTGCTGACAGTAGCCAACCGCTTGTCATCTCTGCGGATTTGGGCGCAATTTCAGGATCGGAATACGCTGGTAAAACAGCGACAGTTTCTGTGGGATTTGAATTGCTATTATAATTGTTTGAAGTGAGTTTAGGTGGGGATTTAAGAGTTGAGGGTGAAGCGCTTGTTTCGACTTCTGCTATCTGTGTCGTAACTGCTGCTGTCTCTGATGGAGTTGAGAAGAGTGCTGGGCTTTTCTCAGTTTCTAATTCCGCTGCTGTGAAGGAAACAGTAATGTTCCGTTCGATTGTATCAGCAGTGAATTCTGCTGTCGATACCGAATCGGTTTTTGTTGGCAATTCGCTTTCAATTTCTGATGTTATTTCAGGAAAAACGCTCTCATTTTCTACCGTAGCCGAATCGTTTTTTGTGGGAATAATTGACTCAATTTTTATTGGCAATTGTTCGGGTACGGTAGAAACGTTGGAGTTGCTTTGTTTGGGTGATTGTTCGCCAACGTTAGAACTGAGTAAGTCTATTTTTGCAGGAGACTTTTCCGCAATTGGAGCGATAACTGACTCTGTTTCTGCGGGAGGTTGAGAGATGCTGGAAGTTGCATCTTTGTCGGTTTTGATTAATTCAGCATCTGCTGATTGACTGACAATAGATTCTGTTTTAACTGGCTGTTTAATTTCCGAAACTGAGTCAGTATTGTTCGGAGTTTTTTCTGGGGTGTTAACTGCTGCTGTTGCTGTCGTCACCGTTACATTTTCACTGGCTGCTGTTTTTGGTATTGCAGCAGGTTCGATTTTTAATGGGTCAACTTTTCCTGTATCATTCTGTTTGTCAGTTAAAGATTGAGTGGCGGTTTGTACTGGCTTTTGTAAATCGGTTGATTTGACTTCTGCACTGATATTAGTGTTAGGTAAAACTGGGTTAGATGTGGCTGGGATTAATGGGGCTGTTGGGGGCTGTGTTGTCGGTGACTGTTGAGAATCTGAAATGGGTTTTTCGGTCGGTATTGCATCGACTTTTGGGGATTTTTTATCTGAGTCTATTTTGGCGGCAGCTTCGGTAATAGGAAGCTGTTTGTCTGAGTTTTTTGTTTCTGAAGTCTGGGCAATTGGAGCTTTTTTATCGGAGTCTATTTTGTCAGAAACTTCGGCAGTACGAGATTGTTCGCCTGAGTTGGCTTTCTCCACAATTGTGGAGTTTTGAGATTGCTTGTCTGAGTCTATCTTGTCGTCAGTTGTGGCAACTGGGGACTGTTTGTCTGTAGAGGTTTTATCAGTTGAGGGAATATTTGGACTAGCCGCAACAGTTTCGGTTGAATTTGTTACTGCAATTTTCTCGGATTTTTCTGATGAAGTTGTACTGCGATCTGGTATTATGGTTGATGCAGTTGCAGGTGATGTTTTTTTCGGCTCAGAGCGATCGGTTGATACAGTTGCAGGTGATGTTTTGTTCGGCTCTAAGTTGTCAACCGTTGATACAGTTGCAGGTGATGTTTTATTGGGTTCTGAATCACTTTTGAGTGTAGCCCCTGACGATAAAGATGTTTTGTTATCTTCGGGTTTTGAACTCGTTTCAGGGGTTGCGGGTAATGGTGTTTTTTCCGAAGCTTTTTCTAAGTTTGTGGATGTAGTTATAACGGGTAATGTTTTGTTATTTTCTTTTTCTGAGTTGGCAACTCCGGTTGGGAGTAATTGTGTTTTATTTTCAGGTAATTTATCACTTGCAGTGGTTGTAGCAGGTGTGGTTTTATTAATTTCTGAGTTACTGACTAACGAGCTGATTGCAGGTGGGTGAGGAACGGGTTTATTAGAGTCAAAAGGCTCGCTATTTGAGGCAGTTGGATTCGGGTTTGTCAGGGGATCTCCTAAGTCCGAGTCGAGTTTGCCAATTAGAAGGTCAATTTCAGAAGTGGTTGAATCCCTGGAGTAGCTGTTAGTTTTGGTGGCACTGGTTTTAGCAGAAGGTATGCTGTTAATATCGGAGGCTTTGTTAGTAATAAAAGCATCGGTTTCGGCTCGAATGAATTCGGATTGTGGCGGCTTTGCGGTTTCTATTAAGTTAGGTTGTTCAGAGTTTGATGAAGATCCGGGAGTTTGATATAATAAGGTTTTGTTAGTCTGAATTCCCGGCAGTTGTGGGGCAAAAGTTGGGGCTAGTCCGGGAATTAAGGATTCCACTTCTGTTAAAGGTTCTCTAATCGGGTCGGTTAAAGGCACTCTGGACACTCCTTGAAAAATGGTTAATTTCTTTTAAATCATTATTCAGCGGTTACTCATCATTATCGGGTAGACTCGATTATAAAGATATTCGGAAAAATACAGAAGTTCAGAGTTTTTTTGATGTTGCTAGTCTGTTATATTTGCCGTATATTTACTGATAGTTTTTAAAGTTATGCTAAATCTTTATGAAGGTAACTTTTTTCAGGCAGGAAAATACTTAAATAACCGATCGCACATCCGGTCTCTCTCTATTACTATCGGCTTGAAGTATTATTAATCCCAGATGTTGCACCAATATCAATAAGGGGCTTTTTTGTGGGTGGGGGCGGGTTTATTTAACCTGTCTGCACCCCTTAAAGCTTTTGGTGAACCCGCCCCTACAGGTTTTTGATTGCGGGTACGATATCTGGGATCGATACTCACCCGTCAGAAAATCGAGCTCTTGTTTAACGACGGTTTGCCCTGGATCGCGATCGCGCCCTCTACAGTTAATTGTCAGCCCTTTCCCCGATCGCAAACTTTCCTTCCCCGAACCCTTCCCCTTGCTCTCGGCTTCCTGTAAAGTAAATAATTGTAAAGAAATATGAGTTTTCTCTTATCCTCTGGTTAAGACCGCCAGCTAACATTCACAATTAAGACCCGGATTAGAATTTCCTATGTCACAGCTTTTCCCCCGCAAATTTCTAGCCTCTGCTGTCGCCTTTTTTCTGGCTTTGTCGGTGTGGACGATCGCACCTGCGGCCCATGCTTTCAACAATCCCGATTTGTTGCCGAAGACTCAGACGCCGATTATTGATTTAGCTAAAGCCCTTACGGATATTGAAGAAGAGGGTTTGGCAAAAAATTTAAACGCCTTTGAAGCCGAAACCGGTTGGAAGCTGCGAGTGCTGACTCAGTACGATCGCACGCCCGGTTTGGCTGTGAAAAGTTATTGGGGCTTAGACAATAAAAGTGTATTGCTAGTTGCTGACCCGCGCGGTGGCAATTTGCTGAATTTTAATGTGGGCGATGCGCTGTATCCCCTGCTGCCGCGGACTTTTTGGGTGGAATTGCAAACCCGCTACGGCAATCAGTTTTTTGTGCGGGATAATGGCGAAGATCGATCGATCATTGAATCTTTGGAGTCGATAGAAGGCTGTTTGCGTCAGGGCGGTTGTCGCGTAGTTCCAGGTTTGCCGAGGGAACAGTGGGTGCTGACTTTAATTACGTCGGTGCTGGGCGGCGTGATCTGCGGGTTTGCGGCTCAGCCTCGGAAACCGGGAGACGGTGTGTCTTGGCAGTGGGCGCTGATTTTTTCGCCGCTGTGGGGGATTCTGTTTTTGGCCTTCGGAATTGGGCCGGTGGTAACTCGGACTTCTGATTGGTTGCCTTTGGCCCGAAATGTTGCCGGTTTTGCGATCGGGGCTTTGGTAGCATTCTTGACTCCAGTATTGGGCAAGTCTCCTTCAGAAGAAAGTTAGTTTTTGATGAGTCATTAGTTATTAGTCATTAGTCATCAGTCATCAGTCATCAGTCATTAGTGTGACTCTTGGCGCTCTTTCATCACTCTCGAAAAATAAAAACCGCATCCAATCAATGAAACCCTACTAAATGGACAATTAGCGATCGCTTGGGCGATCGGAACCCATGCCTTGAACCCCGAGGGTGAAAGTCCTGCTCTATAAGACTTTCAGCTTTTACCAAAAAATGGGGTCTAAAGCCCCGTGCTTTGAGTATCGGCTTTTGGTATAATTATATTGGTTGGAAATCCCATGGTGGTGGCTTGTTAAGACTCCTTGAACCAGAAAGCAGAGTTGATATCTGCCAAATATTGGGTAGCGAAAGCCAAGAAAAACATAGCTAGGGGAAATAAGTTAAGTACCCAAAGAAACAAAAGCCATGATTAATTTAATCTAACAGTACCTAAGGGCATTAGGAATCTGCCTCGTTCGAGGGAAAGCATGGGGAGAAGACTGCCTCTACTATCAAAGGGAAGCCTGATATAGCAAGCCGACTTCTGTGAACCATGAATTAGAATCCCCGTCCGCGACGGTCGGGGAGTATGTCAAGGAATCTGGCGACCGCAACCAAGTTAACTCGTGAAAAACCCGGTTTCTCTGCCTCGCGCGCAAGTCCAAAGAAACCGGGTTTTTTAGCTTTTTTGTCGGCTGTAACGAAGTATTGCTGTGAAAAAACCCGGTTTCTAGACACCCTGCGTAATTTCTGAAACCCTTGATTAGACTGCTTCTTCCTTCTTCCTTCTTCCTTCTCCCCTCTTCCTTCTTCCTTCTTCCTTCTTCCTTCTTCCTTCTGTTATGACTAAAAGCTGGTAAGCTGATACCTGACAACACACAGGCGACAGCTATCCAACAAATGGAATGGCACGTAAGCGATGCCCAGAGTCTGGGATTAATCGATAATGAAATTGGCGACCACGGTTTTTCTGCGGCGGAGTACGAAATAGTCCGCCGTGTGATATATGCGACTGCTGATTTTGAGTACAAGTCTTTAATTAGTTTTTCCGATCAGGCTTTGCAAGCTGGGGCGGCTGCTTTGGCTGCACGAACTACGATCGTAGTAGATGTGCCGATGGTACAGGTGGGCATTACGCCGCTGATCCAAAGTACCTTTGCGAATCCGGTTTACTGTTCGATGGATGCTTTGACGCGCCCTCAAAAGGAACGGACGCGGGCTGCTTGGGGGATTGAAACTTTGGCTAGACGCTATCCTGAGGGGATTTTTGTGGTTGGCCAGGCTCAAACTTCTTTGTCGGCGCTGGTGGATTTGATTGAGGCTGAGGAAATTCGACCGGCTTTGGTGATTGGAACGCCTTCGGGGTTTGTCGGGGTTGACGTGGCTAAGTCAAGGCTGCACGATTCGATGGTTCCTCATATTCGGATTGAGGGGCGCAAGGGTTCGGCGGTGGTTGCTGTGGCGATTGTTAACGGTTTGGTGGATTTGGCTTGGCAGGCCTATGGCCAAGAGGGGAACAGTTGATCGGGTTTATCAGAATTTAAAGCCGACTCGCAGAGGTTCCATTTGTTAAGATACTACTCTTGGCCATCGATGCTCTAACCTTCGGTTGTTTCTAGGCCGAATACTCGATCGAACACTTTAGTCACTTTATAGCCGGAATCTATGGATTCGAGCGGGTCTTTCCGCAATCGGTGGCGCAAACACAGAGTCATTACCTTGCGAATATCGTCCACAGTGACTTCTGTTCGGCATTCTAAGGCGGCGTAAGCTTTCGCGGCCCGATTTGTGACCAAATCGCCTCGTAGCCCGTCTACGTCCAATTCGGCGCAGACTTGGGAAATTTTTACTCGCAAATCGCGATCGAGATTTACGGATTTTAATCTTTCTTGGGCTTCCACCAATTTCTGCTGCATATCGTCTTGTTGGTGCTGATATTTGGCGAGAAACTCGGGCGGATCTTGGTCAAAACTCGATCGTTGTTCGACAATTTCTACTCTCAGATTAGGATCTTTTACAGTGCGAATTTCTGCGTGCATTCCAAATCTGTCAAGCAATTGCGGCCGCAATTCTCCTTCTTCTGGATTCCCGGAACCAATTAAAATAAACTTAGCTGGGTGGCGGATTGAAATCCCTTCTCTTTCAACTGTATTCCAACCGCTGGCGGCGGAGTCGAGCAAAACATCGACTAAGTGATCGTCGAGCAAATTGACTTCATCGACGTAAAGAATGCCGCGGTTAGCTTTAGCTAAAAGGCCTGGTTCAAAAGCTTTAACTCCTTCGGACAAAGCTTTCTCAATGTCGATCGTACCGCACACTCTGTCTTCGGTAGCGCCGAGTGGCAAGTCTACCATTTGTACTTTTTTGCGGGCGATCGGCATTGTACCGTGATGCAAAGTGCGATCGCGCACTTCATCGCTCATCAAATCGGGATCGGTGGGATGGCTGTTAAAAGGATCGTCAGCCACGACTTCAATTTCTGGCAGTAAATCTGTGAGGGCGCGGATTGTGGTAGATTTGCCTGTACCGCGATCGCCCATAATCATCACTCCGCCAATTTTGGGATCGATGACATTCAAAAGCAGCGCCAGTTTCATCTCCTCCTGGCCAACAATCGCAGTGAAGGGAAAAACAGCGCGGCGGGGGGCGGTGGCGGTAACGGTTGGTATAGCGCCCGCATTCAGGTTATTGCTGACTTCGGCAGTAGGACTCACAATAAATTCTTTACTCTAATGACAGTCCTCTATTGTGACATACAGGGGTACATTAGTCGATCGAAGGTTGTTCAGGGTCAAGCCGAGTCGGCTTACAGAAATTAATAGGCTCATATAATATCGTGTAAAGTCAGTCAAGAGCTATAATTATGAGATAGTTATTTATCTCTTTCATTTAATCTATTTCATTGGCAGATATTGGCTGAGTGATTCTATCTAATTAAAAGTTGAGTTCCTCTATGTTAATTGATTTTTCAGTCACTAACTTTAGGTCAATTAAAGAAGAGCAAACATTAAGCGCGATCGCAGACTCTTCCAACAGGAAAAATGAAAATACTTTTGTGCCGATCGAAGGCAATAAACTGCGATTGCTTAACTCGGCTGCGATCTATGGAGCCAATGCTTCTGGTAAATCAAATATTCTCAAGGCTTTACATAGACTTATTTCCTATATTCAGACTCTCAATATTGATGTCGATCATAAAATTCCTTATTACGAACCATTTAAGTTAGATGAATCGCGATTAAGCCAGCCTTCTATTTTTAAGCTGAGTTTTATTCTTGAAGGAATTATGTATGACTATCAAATTGCTTTTGATAGTCGAGAAGTTCATCACGAACAGCTAGATTTTTACCCTAAAAAAAGAAAGTCCAACTTATTCATTCGTACAAAAAATGAGGTCAAACGCGGTGATTATTTTCAAGACAAGCGATCTTTTTCAAATAAAGCTTTAACCAAATATCCCTATCTATCAAAAGTCGCTCGTGAAGAACACGAACAAATGCAAAAAATCTATGAATACTTAAAAACCTATGCTTTTTTCCCAGCCTATGATAATCAAACAAAAAAATCATTAATACGTCATGTCAACCAATTATTACAAGGAGATGAAAAACTGAAAAAGAAATTAAGTAAGCTCATCCAAATTGCCGATACTCATATCGATAGAATTAATATTGAGGAAAAATCAATTACTTATGAATTTGATGAAGAGATGCCAGAGGATCTTAAAACTTTAATAATGAGTGATAAATATGAGGTATTTGCAGTTCACAAAACATTTAAAAATAATGTGTTTACTGGTGAAAGTGAATTTTCATTTTTTCATGAAGAATCAATAGGAACTATGACACTCTATACTATTGGCACTCTAATTTTATTTATTTTAAATGAAGGTCATATTCTAGTTATTGATGAATTAGATAATAGTTTACATCCCAAACTGTGTAAGTTCTTAATTAAGTTATTTCACCATCCGTCAACTAATCCCCGTAATGCCCAACTAATTTTTGCTAGCCATGAAACTACTTTACTCGATCGAGAATTGTTAAGAAAAGACCAAATATGGTTTGCCGAAAAAAATAAATATGGTGAAACACAACTCTTTTCTGCC
The DNA here is from genome assembly GCF_020738035.1 of Microcoleus sp. PH2017_28_MFU_U_A. Lineage (NCBI taxonomy): Bacteria > Bacillati > Cyanobacteriota > Cyanophyceae > Oscillatoriales > Microcoleaceae > Microcoleus > Microcoleus sp. PH2017_28_MFU_U_A. The sequence goes on along the minus strand of NZ_JAEQCX010000084.1, from coordinate 7,968 downwards.
CAAGACTTTGATAAAGTAAAAGGTGATGAACCTTTTGACCAATGGTATATGCAAGGTAAATTTGGTGGTCAACCTAATATTAAAGAAGTTGAATTTATGTTTGGTGATGAATAAAAAAAGAGAGAATAAACGAAAACAGTTAAAGCAGTCGATCTACATAGTATGTGAAGGAACTAATACAGAACGAATTTACTTTGAGGAGATTGCTCAACAAGATGATGTGTTTGAGAAATATGCGGTCAAAGTTTATCCAAGTGAAGAAGACCAAATCAAAGCAGCAAAAAAAGAAGGTGAATCTATTAAAACAGATGCGATGAATCTGGTCAAACTCGCCAAACAAGAAATAAATAATTATGATGAAGTTTGGGCAGTTTTTGATAAAGATGGTTATACCAAACACGAACAAGCATTTTCAGAAGCCAAGAAACATAGTGTGAATCTTGCTTTTTCAAGTATTGCCTTTGAGCATTGGATTTTATTGCATTACGAACAGTATCGAACTGCTTTCCCTAAGTCCCAAAATGTTATTGATTACTTGCAACAATCAGATTATTTTATAGGCTATGCTAAAAAAGCAGATATTTTAATTTATTCTAGACTTAAAAGCCTGACTAAAACAGCTATTGAAAATTCAGCCTGGTTACGGATGAAGATGGCACAAAACTTAGCTGCTTGCGATCGTAAAATCTATGAATTAAATCCTTATACCACTGTAGACAAGTTAGTCATCAAGCTTTTAGAGTTTAATCCTGTAACCTATGGAGTTATTAACGAAACACAGAAAATTAGCGATATTAGTATCACGGTTAATGCTGTTCAGCACAACTGTGGAATAATAAATTTGAGTGTTAATATTGTCAATGACAGAAATATTAGCTATTTAGTTAACAATAACAGCGGTCACTTTTATATAAGAGATGAAGATCAAAATAAATTTCAACTTGCTCTTGATAATCCAATAATAATTGAACCAAGTTTAACTCAAGATATTATCTTAAAGTTTGAAATATTTTCCGCAACGGGGACTTTAAGATTTAATTTTAGTCCTAAGCCGAATGAAATACTAATTATTGCCCTTGACAATGTAACTGAACTGTAAAAAAACTATCGCTATGACAACAACTCGCTATCTCCCAGATAACCAACGCCTTTCTTGCGTCAGCCAAACTACCAAAAATTGTTCCGATGATAGCGCACGATCGCACTTACCTCCGATCGACTTTCAATTTTACAGTCCTGGACGCACGAGTGTTCAGAAACCGGGTTTTTTCGAGAATACTCGATCGCAGTGCACAGACTCCGCCAAAAACCCGGTTTCTTTGGTAAATGCGTAAGTCTGTTTCTGCAAAACCCAAGCGCAACTAAGATTTGCGGCATTTACATGACAAATTTGGGCGGGCAGGATGCCCACCCCACAAGAGTTTGCAGCAAAGTTACCACCGATGTTAACTCAGGGTAGATGGTAGAAGAAGGGCGATCGGGCAACCCTAATGTAAACTAATGTAACGCTTTTCCGGATTTTGCATAAAAACCTCAAGTTCCCACAGATATATATTTGAGGGCATTTTCCAGCAACTATTTTTCAGGGGTACAAATGGCTGAACTTAACATCGGGGCATTGACTGACAGCAAAACCTACACAGGTAGTGTTGACAGTAAAAATATTTTTGACCTTTACCCATTTAACATCAAAAATCCTGGAAGTTTGCAACTTAAAGAAGGCAAAGTCGATTTCGGTTAGTTGGAGAAGGTTTAGGAGATAGATCGCATCTTCCCTGAGATTAATTATCGCGTTTATCGATCGCTTGAAGTTACCCAAAACAGATGCAGACGGCGGTTGAAACCGCGTCTACACAAACAAAGTCTGCCTCCGCAGACTGAAGAAAATAACGTAATTTTAACCGCTAGGTCTTCTTATCTTTTTGTTCGTCTTTTCTTCCACAATAAACCCATTCCCGCCGCCACAAACGTACCAGCCACCGTCATCGGTTCCGGCACAGCTTCATACTCATAAGTTACACTAGCAGCAATATCCGCCGACACCTTACCGCCAAAACTACCTCTCGCCGGAATCCCCAGAATTTGAGTTAAACCAGTTGTCGCCACACCAGCAGTAAAAGTATCACCATCGCAGCCAGTTAAAGCACTCAAAAACTGCGGCAAATCATAACTTTTCGACACGCTACCAGAACCAAAACCGCTAACACTTCCCGTACCACCGCTAGCAATCTTCGTTTCCGGCGGACTAGCCAAAACACTCAAAGTCAAATTCGGGTCAGTTTTCAACAGCCGAATATTCACAGCAATATTAGCATTAGTTGCTGCCGTTCCCGTAAAATCTCCAGTCAAAGGAGTAATGCTGACACTATTATTAACAGTAGACTTAACCGTAACATAAGCCTTCAACAGAGTACCCAACAGCGAATTAAACTTCGGCAAAACCACATTCGTACTGCTATTTAACGGCTGCGAATCCAGATTCACAGTATAAGTTTGACTCAGAGTAGCAGCTTCTACGGAAAAACATTGACTAACAACCGCAAAACTCAAACTTCCGCCAACAATTCCCAACCTTTGACAAACATTCATATCAGTAAACCCCTAACTAAAAAAATCAACAACATTTTGTGGTACGGGCGTCTCGCCCGTGATTAATCTGCGGTTAAAAACTCCAAACCCGCAAAACCCAGTTTCCCAGCAAGGAGATTAAATAACTCAAAGCAAAAACAGTATAAATGATACTCAAAGGCGCATAAGCTGCCAAAACCAATCTATCACTTGATTCTGCCTCAATCTCCTCCCTCCGCAATAAATCCATATAAAAATCAAACGACTTTTGACGCAGATTGTTAATGCCAGTTCCTGCCACTAACAAATAATAACCATCAAATCGGTTGAGGGGATTCAAATTAATTGCTACAGTCAGCAAAGCCGCCACCATCAATAAATAACTAATTTGATGACAGACAGGATTCGACTGCGAAAACAGCCAAACCCAAACAGCAAACGCCCAAATTGTTACTTGAATCAAAACTCCCGCAGCCACGACTAAAACCCGCTGTTTTCGCTTGACTAAACTGTATTGGTCGCTAGTATCTGTATAACATCCCGGAATGAAACACATAAACAGCAATCCAATTTCTTTAACAATACCGCCGTAATGTTTGAGCGTGAAAGCGTGACCGAGTTCGTGCAAAGATATTACCAGGATTGTCAGCAACACAAATGTGATAATAGTCTGAACTTTCCCGGCTGTCCACAACTGCTGGTGCGAGACAACAACTTCCGCCGAGGAACCAAACCAAGCTGCTGCGGAAGATGCGATGAAAGCGCATAGAAAAAACCCAAACTCCCACGTCCAAATCCAGCGCAATTTGTCGATGTGCTGCGACAGCCAAGCATCGGGATTGACTAGGGGAATTGTGAAAGATAGGAGATTGAATTTGGCTTTCGGGGCTTTTGTGCCTTCTAGCATTCCCGTTTGTGCTAAGCTTCTCAAGAGATTTTGCACATCTTCTAAATCGATGTCGTATTCAGCGAGAGTGTTAGTTACGGGTTGTTTGCCTAGTTGCAAGATTACCTGTTTGTCAAAGTCGTCAACTTCCATGAAAGTCATGTCTTCGGGATTGCGAAGTATCCAATGACCGTCTGGATGAGCTATCCACTGCACCGCTGATTTGAGTTCCATAGCATACTGTTACTTTCGCGGAGAAAGTGCGATCGACTAAATAAAAATTATGCCTTGGTAGGCTGAAAGATCGATCGCCCCTAGCGCCTGTTTTCAAATTTCCCCTTTCCCCGTTAAATTCTGATCCCCCTAAATCCCCCTTAAAAAGGGGGACTTTGAGGAGGACGGCTTTTGTTGTCCCCCTTTTTTTAGAGAGCAAAAGTGCGATCGCCCTAAATTTTCCTAAAAACCTAAAGTTTCCAAGTAAAGATTGCCCCTGTTTCAAAGAAGCAGGGAAACGGGAGAGTAGTTTTTGAAGAAGCTTTGGTGATATTTGCTAGGGCTTCAGACCTCATTCCAAATTTCACCTCTCGGTTCATATTATCAGAAATTATAAAAAAAGCAAGGGCCAATTCTAACTATTTTTGGAATGTAGCGCTGGCGGCCGGAAACCGGGTTTTTTATCGATTTTAAAGGCTGCGATTCCATATTTTCGTAAAAACCAGGTTTCGGAGTCAGTCCTAATTTAAGTTGGCAAAAAAACTTTACACAAACTTTACAATCGAAAGAGGGTTTTTGGTGTAGGATAACCGTGAAGAAGCAAGAAAAACCGAAAAATTAAGCATTGACAAAGTATGAGCTCAATCGCCAACGAGACCGTTAGCAAAGCGCGGCAGATGTGAAGCGATCGCCAATACGTAAAATTTGTTAACTTTGCGTAGTTTTTCAAACAAACAGAAATTTTCAGATTATTACTTACAGATTTTTGTCAAGTAACGATTTTGGTTGAATGCGGGAGGCATTCGATCGAGTTCGTGCGATCGAATTCATATTAATCAAGGTGCAAAGATTATGGGTTGGCTAAATTTGGGTGGCAAAAAACGCAAAGAGGCTCAAGGTTTTGGGAATTCACCGAAACGCAAAGGCCACAAAAAATCCCGCAGTCATGTATTGGAAAGAATTGTAACTCCGAGTGCGGGTGTTGGGGGATGGCTGGATGATTTGAATCCGCTGCATCAGTTATTCGGTTCTTTGTCGCTACCTGATTTACATTTACCTAATTTCTTGGCGGATAGTGGTGTTTGCCCGATCGCTCCTGATGCGCCAACTAATAATTTACCGCCGCTGATTGATTTTGACCCGCTGGGTTTGTACCATGATGGGATTGCGACTCAAACTCCTTACAATCCGGGCGGTGCGTTTGAAACTTTGCCGATTGCTTTGATTCCAGTCGATCCCCATTCGCCGAATCCTAGCAATCCGAATGCAATCCGTCAATTGCTAAATTTTCCTTTGGCTAATCAGCCGTTGCTGGGAAGTATTGATACGGGTGTGAGTGCGGATAGTCCTTATTTGAATTACGCGAATATCAAGAAGGGCCGCGATTATGTGGGCGGGGATGATAATCCGTTGCTGAAGCCTGGGGAAGGTAGCGAGCACGGTACTTTTATGTTGGGGATTATTGATGCGATTAATAAGACTGCGCCGAAGTGGGTGGGAAGGGCGATCGATTCTGGGAGATGGGCGGATTCTTTGGTAGAGTTTGTGGATGCTGCGAAGGCTTCTGGACAGAAAAATGCGATCGCCAATCTCAGTTTGGATTTGACTCAGAAGAATGCTGACGGGAGTGTGACGACGCGCTATGAGTTGACTCCAGCGGAAAGAAGTGCGATCGAATATGCGCGGCAAAATGGGGTAATGCTGGTAGTGGCGGCGGGTAACGACGGCGGTGTGATGTCGGTTTTGGGTCAAGCTTCTCAGGAGTTTGACAATATTTTTACGGTTGGGGCTGGGGATATTAATGGGCGATCGATCTATTCTAGTTATGGCCGCGGTTTGGATATTGTGGCCGATGGCGGCACGACTGAACACCCTGATTTATCGACTGTGGGAAATGATTTGGGGACGATGGCGGGGACTTCGGTAGCGACTGCAAAAGTTGCGGGGGCGGCTTCTTTGGTTTGGGCGGCAAATCCTGCTTTGAACTATCGCCAAGTGATGGAGATTTTGAAGTCTACGGCGAGGGATTTGGGGCCGTCTGGGTGGGATGATGAGACGGGTTTTGGATTTTTGAATACGTTGGCGGCGGTGGATTTGGCGAAGAAGACTGCGCCGGAGGTTTATAAACCTACAGCTTGGGTAACGCCGGATACTTGGAGTGGACAAGGGAAGGTAACGCCAGAGGAACGGGCTGCTAAAGGTGGAAATTCGATCGCGGCGGCTACTGTACAAGTATCAACTAATTTCTCGGATAGCGATCGAGTTGACGCGAATCAGCCTGATAAATATTATCAGTTTACGGTAAATGAGCCTGGTTATGTAAGGTGGAATTTGACCAGTCTCAACCCTGTATCAGGATTTCCCACTCCCCCGCAGGTAACTGTTACGAAAGCTGACGGCAAGCCAGGGTCTCATACCTTCTTTAAAGGGGCTTCTCTTCAAACTTCTGTAGTAGGGGAAGGACAGACTTCTTTTGAAGGTGGCAATTTCTACGATCCGGGGACGTACTATCTCAAAGTCGGCAACGGCGCTGGGTCTAGTTTCAATGATTACAACATATCAACTCAGTTTATTGCTGATAAGGTTTCGAGTTTTACTGGGAATATACAGTACAGAACTCAGCCTTATTATTCCTTAGACAACAGCCTGCAAAGTGCGGTTTTTTCAGGCCCTGCTGTTTCTGAGTTAAGTAATTTATCAGGTGTTGTCACTTATAACAATGTTATAAATTTCAACAACCGGATTGCTAAGTATGGGGTGGAGGTGAATGAGTCGGGAAAAATCAGAATTAATTTGAATTCTCCCAACGGTAAAATGGAAGTGAGCATCAAGAAGTTTATTGGTTCTGACGATCGACCGGAATCAATTGCTAGCCTTGAGGTTGCTGCTAACTCCGATCAATGGTTGGAACTCGATCTGAATAAAGGGCGCTATGACATTGAAGTGAAAACTCCCAGCAATTACTGGCTAGAACCTGATTGGAATTCGACTTGGAATTCGACTGAGAAGACGCTGGTACGACCTTATACGCTGAATGCCACTTTTACTCCCAATGCGCCACAACCCGGACAAGGGAAAGTTCCCTCATCTGCTGGGGCATTTGATAAGACTGTGGTGAGTAATGGGGTTGTTAATCACTATTACAAGAACGGGTATTTGACGGTGCAGCCTTCGGGTCAAGCGAGTTGGTATGGTTATGGTACTGGAAATGCGATCGGGGTTATCGAAATTAGTGCCGTACCCCTACCCTTTGAAATACCTCCAGATTATGCAGGAAATTCACCGAACACGGCTCGTGATATTGGTACTTTAATTGGTACACAAACTTTTCATGATGTTATTGATAGAAATGACCGCTTTGATTACTACAAGTTTAACATCACCAGTGAAAGCAAAGTAGATTTTGCTTTGAGTGGAAAGATGGGAAATACTGGGTTTTATTTGTTCCAAAACTGGTATTTCAACAGCGACGATTCTACACATATTGATATCATTTCAGGCACTCCTCCTGGTGTTGTTCCAGAGTTTAGCCAGACTCTCAAACCTGGAAGTTATTACGTCCTCGTTCATAAGCCAAAAGATTATGATGGTGATGAATATGACTTGAAATTATCGGCAACTCCTGTAGGCGATCCGGATGGAAACTACTCAATCCAGACTGCCGCCAATGTATTATTGCCTTCTGGTGGTGCTGACTTAGGAGATGGGGTTAATAGCAATCAGGTTGGAATAGGGTATATTCTTAGTTCAATAGGTGGTAAGGATTTAAACGACTTCTACAAATTTAGCTTCGACAGCTTGAAATTAGTAAATTTTTACTTAGCTCCATCCGGCACTGCTGCTCAGTGGTGGTTGCTCCAAGACCGAAATGGTAATGGTCAAGTCGATCCGGGTGAGGCAATTAAGACTGGTACTCTTACAACGAAACCACTCGATCTCGATGTAATTTTAGGAGCAGGAGATTATTACTTACAAGTAGGTTCTCTTTCATCTGATGCGACAAGTGTATATGCAGTGAACGTAACAGCACGATCGCTAGAAAATCAAGTCATTGCTAGCTACAATTCGGATTACTATTTAGTCCAAAATGGTCAATTGCGAATCATTCCAAATCAAGAAACATTGAACGCATTAAAAATTAATCCGAATACAGTGAAGCGTTTCCCTCCTGAAGATTTAGCTCTGATTCCCACTGGACAAGGGTTGCCATCTAGGAAAGATGGAAGTTTATTAAGTATAAGTGGTGGTGGTAAAGTCTACCAGATGCAGTCAGGTAAGCGTCGCTGGATTCCTGATGCTGA
>NZ_JAEQCX010000215.1:0-3374 GCF_020738035.1 Microcoleus sp. PH2017_28_MFU_U_A | reverse complement strand
AGCTTACTTGTAAGCCCGCAGCTTCTAGAGGGATTCTAGTCAAAAAAAAATACCCCTGGTTGGGGGTATGTCCTATCTATTTATGACTTCTAATCCTTGGCGGGTGTAAAGATGAGTTTTGCTAGCCTAGCTCCTCGACACTCGCGGTAGAAGGGTACGTTACACCATTGTCTACTACCTGTCTGTTTGTCTGTTACGAAGAGACTCCGCTGACCGTTATGGCGGTAAAATCTACCTTGCCATTCAATCACCTCGGGAAGCCTGAGTTCGGTACACGTTATTTTCTTGAGACGCTGAGAGTGATCGTGATTTTGCAATAGAATTTGCATCATTTTGATTACCCCAATTCGTCCATTAAATAGTGAGTAGCAGCAGCTATTCGCTCCGCCAATTGATAGCATTCATTGGACAATTGAGCTATCTTAGCCTTGTCAGCACGTTGACACTCCTCTAACAATGCTATTCGTTCCAAGCATTCAATCAGCTTATCTTCTGTGCTTTTAGGTTTCAGGTATAATGCTACCGCGTTTTCGATCAACTCCTGCGGTGTAATTTTCCGATGCTTTGCAGCAGATTTGATGACAACCATTGTTAGCTGTGGTAAAGGCACGAAAGAAGGCGATGGGTTTCCCGGTGGTTGATTTGCCATTGATTTGTACTCTCTTATTTGATGTATTGTGCTTGTCGAGGTCGAGGCGTTACGTTGACACAGACCTTCCTAGAATGGTGGCTCAGACTCGTCACAGGCATAGGTATTGTCCGCATTCCAAAGCTCAGGGGTTTCCCAGTTCAGTGATGCCAGAAAGTCGAGGAATGCTTCCCACTCAGTATCGAAAGGGATGCTTTCTCGATACTGAGTGGCCCAGTAATATTTCGTATTTGCCGCCAGTAAATCCCAAGAAGAGTCTAGAGATAGAATTACAGGATGAATAACCAATCCTATGGCGTCTGATTCATTGATTTGATCAACAAAGTCTTTGATGTTCACGCGGTTAAAACTCCAGTTCAGTGATTGTGTCAGTAGGTGTTTTTGATTTTTTATCAAAACCAACCGGCTTAGATTTAGTGACTTTTGGGCGACCGTTGTTAGTTGTAGCTGCAAGCCATGTTTCTACAATGTGGCGCAACAGTTCTGAGCGAGTTATTTCTCGTTCTAATGCTATCGCGGTCAAAGAATCAAAAACTGAGATACAAACATTAAAGCTTGCAACTTTTCTCAAGCGATTGTCTAACCGAGGTGTTGCCTTAGTGGCTTCAACAATCGCCTCCAGATGAGCTAGTCGCTTTAGGATATCGTCTAGTGTCAATACCGATGGTGACAACTCTTCATCGGTATTATTTGGTGCTTCACTCATCATGTAAAGGGTTTCCTGGATAGCAGAGCCTGTTAATACTCATACTCATACTCATCATCATCATTATCCTCATCATCATCGTCCTCTTTGGGCGGGACAAAAGTTTCGAGGTATTGGATGAGTGAAGCGATAGCTTCTTCCACGGTGGCAAATGTGTTGTCTACGTCTACTGGTTCAGCGCCGTCGATTGACCAGTACCAAATGACACCATATTTGTTGTTGACCGGCCTTATTGAAGTGAGATATTCAAGCTCACACCTGCTTTTTTGAGCAGCTAAGAGAGTATTGATTGATTTGCTCAGCGATTCACTCATCTGCGAGGCTCCTGTAAATAAATAAATAGTTTAAAGTCATTTCGGACTCGCTATTCTCCAAGTAGGCTCCTAAAGTAGGGAGCTACTTGGATACAATCGTAGATAGGAGGCAAGCTATTTTCTCAGACAATTGGACATTAACCGATAACAGACCTGAGGCAAACTCGTTAAATTCGGAGTCAGTCTTCAACTCTGTGGTCAAGCAGTCAAAGTAATTTGCCAGCCAGTTTAAGCGTTCTAGGGCTTCTACATTACTTGAGGAGACAAAAAACCCCAAGTATTTTTCTTGCCAAGTATCCGTAGGATTAATACCCAACTCGTTGTACATATCGATAAATGATTTCATTTATTTTCGCCGATAAAACGATACACAAACTTATCGGATTCGTCCCTAAAAGGCTTAAAATTTAGTGATTTTAGGCATTCTTGAACTGTTGCTAATTTTGGACGCTCTAGAATGCCGTCTGACACCGCTGAATCAATACCTTGCTTGATTATTTTCGGAGGTATATCTAGGTTGATTATGGAGCTAAGAACTCCCCAATCGTTGCGCTTTTTGCCACAATATTGCTCAATTGCCTCGATGATAACAGAATCGACTATTTGGATTCTCTTTTTTGTGCTGATGTCAAGCCAGTCAGCAACTTCGGATATTGCTGATTCAATGTCATGCCATACCCCTGTAGTAACGCCAGTTGCAAGCAAGTCTCTCAGTAATGTCCAATACTCTTTACTGTGTCGAGGCTTTTGACTTGCTTGCAACTGTTTCCTAGTGGCAGCAAATTCATGCCAATTGCTAGGTTGCTCCCAAAAGTTTCTGATTTCGGCTGCGGGAACTGACCAATTAATAGCATCCAATTCTAGAGTGTTTTGCAAATCTTTAGTTTTTCTGGTTTTGATTACCAAGGTACGGCGCAACAACTCCTTGCTTTCGATTTGCCAAACGCTAGTAAATAATTTGGGGCAAAAAGTACGGAACTCAATGTTTTCACCTTTGCCATTGCTAATGAATTGCCTGTCGGTTTTCCGGTTGTAGCCATTTAGGAAGGCTGCCAAACAGTCGTTTGAATCAAACGTGTCAGAGTTAGTATTGTCAACCAGTAACAAGCAGTTTTTCTCGTAAGTCATTACTGTAGGGTCAACCCATCGTATGAGGTTGATGTGGTTTTTTAGACTTGCCCCCGTAGAACCCCCTGCTATCGGCTCTTGACCGCTTAGTAATTCAATGGCTAACAACATTTGAGATTTACCGGAGCCGGAATCACCCAAAAGCTGGATTACGGGAACAATGCTGCATAGCGTGGATTGCATCATTGCGAAGCTTGCAAGTAGCTTGTATTCGGCTTCGTGTAAACCTGCGGTTACGAGCCTCAGATGCCTGGTAATTGCATCACCAAGGGTTTCGTCACTTTCTGTTTCAAAATAGTTGACTCCCGATTCTGTATCAGAATGAAGCTTTCGAGCAAAATCAATCATTTCTAATTGTCGATCATTCATTGTTTATTTCCCATCAATTTTACTGTTAGCTCAATTGCTAGTTTCGTACTAAGCCCGATGTCGCTGTCCGCATCAGCCCTTATTATCAAAGCTAATTCTCCCAATGTTTGCCACTCAAATAAGCAGCTAGTCTGAGCCTTTAAAAAAGCTAATCGTGCTTGCAGTTTTTCTGCTTCTGATTCAGCTTTTGTGTAAGCACCTTTGTTAT
>NZ_JAEQCX010000083.1:0-41932 GCF_020738035.1 Microcoleus sp. PH2017_28_MFU_U_A | reverse complement strand
ATTCCTGTAGTTTTAGGACTGTGGACTAAAATTACTAACGTAGATGTCTAACATTGACTACTTTTGGGTAGCTTTGTCCATGTTTTTACGAGCGGTTTCGCCTTCACTTTCAAAAGTGACACGGTTCATTACAGTTTTGAAGATGGGTTGAGTAGTCACGATCTTTGGCTCACTACTAGAAAAATTTCCATACCTCAATAGTAGAGAAAAGCCCCAGTAAGCTGAAGCCCGATTCTTGCGCTGTTTTGTTGAAATCTTGCTCTTTCGACAAGGTTGGAGGATCTCACCTACACCTTGAGAAACAATCCCCGAAAATTGTTCTTAACGAACTCTTGAATCATCATAGGCGTTGCTCTCATCCGCGCTAATGCGAAAACTCCGATCGTGGCACTAAACAACACATCGACTCCGGCTGAAATAGAAATTGGCGGCGGTAGTTGCCCATCTAGCCGAGCTAGTTCTAAATGTTTGTGAAAAAAGTCTTTGATAAAAATTACGTCTAGATCGATCGCTTGTTGAAGTTCGGGAGTGGGAATTTCGGCAGACATCAACAGATTCACCAAAAAGCAACCGCGCCCCATCCCTTTGGTAGACGCAATTTCGATCGCATTATGGAAATAATTGGCGATCGCATTAACGCCACTTTTATCCGTCTCAAACGCCAGTTTAAACTTTTGCTCGTACCGCTCGAAAGCCGCATAAAATAACACTTCCTTCGAGCCAAAGGCATTAAATAAACTGCCCCGCTTGACTCCCAGCAGTTGCGCCAACTCATCCAAAGATGTCGCACTATAGCCATGCTCCCAGAAATAATCGCAGAGTTGTTCTATGACAGCATCGGTATCGAACGATCGAGGGCGCGGCATGGTTATCGGTAGTTAGCTAAAAATTATCGATGTTTATTCTTGACGGGTTCGACAAAAACGTGTATTCTTGTCTATATCGACAAAAACTATTGTTTCATCAGTATAGCCCATCCGCAAGGGTTTAAGCCTGAGTAATTGTCGATCGAGTAATTATGCAAACAAATCGCAGGAGACAACCATGCCCAGACTTGCACCCAAACCCATTGCCGAACTCGCCACATATGATGAAATGTTCGGGCAACTGGAGGAATTTTTCGGATTTCTGCCTAATGACTATCTGACGATGGGACATAAGCCTGCGGTGATGAAGGCAGTAGTCGAACTAACTGGCGCAGTGCTGCTGACAGCGGGAAAAACCTCGATGACGCTCAGATTGCTCGTGATGTATGTTTCATCCCGTGCGGCTGGTTGTATGTACTGTACGGCGCATTGTGCGGGGCTAGCTCTCAAATATGGGTTGTCGATGGACAAAGTTCAAAATATTCGCGATTACCAGACTCATCCCAGTTTCTCGGCTGCCGAACGCGCGGCGTTGACAGTTGCTGATAAGGCTAATAAAATGCCCAATGCAGTCACGGATGAGGATTTTGGAGAATTGGGTAAATACTTTGAGGATGAAGCGATCGCGGAGATTGTCAGTCTGATTGCGATGATGTCTTTTTACAATAAATGGAATGATACACTGGCAACAACTTTAGAAAAACCACCGCTGGATCTGGCGGCGAGTTCTTTGTCTTGGTGGAATGCTGGCAAACATATTGAGAGCTAGGAAGTCTGTTGCGTTGAAACGAAATAAAAGTCCAAATGTTTTAAATTTGAATTCGATCGAGGGTCGGCTGTTGGGTTACGTGTAGGGACAGCAGCCTAAAGGTTATCTGTTAGCATTCAGCAAAATCTAGACAGCCGTTTTTCCCTCCGTGCCATACCAACGCACAGCGAGTTTGTAGAGGTGGTCGAGTGTCCCAGACAACTCTTTTCCGCGTTCAGTCAAGCTGTAGGTAACTTGAGGTGGAATTGTAGGTTCATGGTGACGATGAACTACTTCAATCGATTCCAGTAATCGCAATCTTTCGGTAAGCACCTTCGTTGAGATGCCATCAACTTTACGCCTCAGTTCACCAAAGCGTAATTCGCCGTTTGTGTCGAGAATCCACAAAATGTAGAGTGTCCATGGCTATCTGCTGCCGCTCAACTTTAACGTTATAATCGAAATCTTCATCGCTGCTATTGCTCCCGCAAAGCATACCCGACACCCCGCGCGGTATGAATCAATCTTGGCTCGTTGTTTTGCTCCAACTTCGTGCGGAGATAGCGAACGTAAACCTCGATAATATTTGAGTCGCCCAGAAAATCAAATCCCCAGACATTTTCGATAATTAACTCTCTAGTAAATACTTGGCGAGGATGACTCAATAGGTATTGTAATAACTCAAATTCTTTGGCAGTTAAATTGATCGATCTGCTACCGCGATGGACTTCGCGAGTCCGTCGATTTAAACTTAAATCTTCAAATTGCAACAGATCTTCGTCGGTTTTTTGGGTGCGTCGCAGATGAGAACGGATGCGCGCGAGTAGTTCTTCAATACTAAACGGTTTGACTACATAATCATCGGCTCCCGCATCCAAACCCGTCACGCGATCGCCGACTTCATCTTTAGCTGTCAGTAAAATTACGGGGATAGATATACCAGTCGATCGCAGTCGCCGACAGAGTTCCACGCCTGTAAGTCCTGGCAACATCCAATCCAAAATCGCTAGATCCGGTGCCGCCTCCCGCGCCAAACTCAGTCCCGCCATCCCATCGTGTGCCACACTGACGCGATAACCCTCACTATCTAATTCCAGTTCGATAAATCGGGCGAGTTTAATTTCATCTTCAACCAAGAGGATATGTGCTGTCATTTTGATTTTTGATTTTTGATTGTGGATTGATTTTTCGTTGGATAGCGATCGCTTGGAATTTAAGGATACTCCCCTACAGTACATTGACGTTGACATAGCAACAAGCCAAACCAATCTTGTGGATCTGTCCAAAATTGTAAAGGTTTAAAAGCATGAGCCGATAAATTATCTACTAATGTTGGTAAATGAAACTTGCGAGATATTTCGGTGTGAATCGTTTCTCCAGCCTCGAACTTAACTCGATAGTTTAGGTTTGCAAAAGCTATAGTTTGAGTTACCAAACTGCGGAGATGCATTTCAAGCTGATGTTGCTCCCGATTGTAGAATGCTAAATGCTCGAATCGATCGAGTGCAAAATCACCTCCAAAGCGATGATTGAGATGGCGGAGGATATTGAGGTTAAATTCAGCCGTCACACCTTGAGCATCATTATACGCAGCTTCAATCGTCTCGATCGATTTTTGTAAATCTACGCCTAAGAGGAAAAATTCTCCAGGCTGGAGTGCCTGTTGAATTTGGGTCAGGAAACTGCTACGCTCTCGATCGGTTAGATTCCCTAGCGTACTACCCAGGAAAATCACCATGCGGTTCCCCAGTTCTGCTGGTGGCAATTGAGCCAGAGCTTGCTCGTAAGTCCCCGCCAAGCCGCACAGTTTTAAGTTGGGGTAGCGTTCCAACAATGCTAGAGCCGTACTCTTGAGAATGCCAGCACTGACATCGATCGGATAATAGTGCAGTTGACGATCGAGTTGACTGTAAGCCTCTAATAACAGGTGAGTTTTCCGAGAGCTACCGCTACCTAATTCTACTAATTCGCAGGTACCCGTGAACTCGGCAATTTCTGAGGCATATTGTTCTAGAATCGCCTGCTCGGTGCGGGTGGGATAGTACTCTGGTAAATCGGTAATTTGCTCGAATAATTCCGAACCGAGATCGTCATAAAAGTAACGACAAGGGAGCATTTTTTGGCTTTGACTCAGCCCTTGGATGACATCCCTACCATCATCGATCGATCCTGCGATGGTATTAAAATTAATCCACCGAAAACGGGGATGCTCGATCGATTCACTCCCGATCTGATTGACGTTCATCTGGTGAGGGGCTAGGGGATAAAGTTAGGTTATCGCGGAGCTAAATTTGCCTCGATAATAACTACGATCCCCGATCGAGCTGAAACACTCCTGAAGAGAAAATGAGAATTTGTTGAGAAACGCGGCGATCGAAACCCAGCGCGATTTAGTCTGTAGAGACTCGATCGCACTCGAGCGACCTAAATTACCTTCGACAATTCCAACTCACGCTTGCGGTCGTTTATGTAATTGATTGTTATAGCATAATTAATACATTAACTATTTGGCTTAATCACCAATACCTCGATCGAATGCCTAGTTCATCGTCCAATGCTAATTTTCTCCAGCAATGGAAATATGCTCTCGCTCCTCACAACTTGGGGCATCAACTGAAACTGGCATCTCAACTGATGTACAGAGATTTTCTAGAGCGGCTCGAACCTTACGATCTGACTCCATTTCACTATCTAGTTCTGTGCTGTCTATGGGAAGAAGATGGGATTACTACAACAGGTATTGCTGACAGACTCAAACAGCTAGGCGCAACACTAACCGGAGTCGTCGATCGCATGGAAGAGCGCAACCTAGTTTACCGAGAACGAAACTCAGCAGATCGCCGTGTCGTCCGCATCTGGCTGACGGAAGAAGGCAAAAGACTCATGTATATTCTGCCACCGCTTGGTGCAGATACCGTTAAAAAGGCAACTGCAAATATTTCCGAAGCAGAGCAGGAAATCGTTCTCAAGCTCCTCGATCGAATCATTCAGAACTTTTCTTAGCGATCCCAGCCTGATGATGTTGACTTTTGGACAATTACTTAATATATTAACTATCAATATATTAAGCAATTGATCCGCATGACTAAAAGCATTGCTGTCTTGCGGTTGTGCTGTTCTCGATCGAAGTACCTTGGAGGAAAAATGCCAAAATTGAGTATCCGTCAGAGAAACTGGCTGCTATCAGCGCATATTGGTTTTGCTGCGCTCTGGACGGGAAGCGTCTTGAGTATGCTGCTACTGTCGCTTAGAAACACAACATCAGTTAATGCCGACGTACTGAATGCTCTAGATTCAGCAATTAATCTTCTAGATGACTGGATTGTCATTCCTTCAGCGATTGGTTCCGTCATCACAGCAACATTTCTGTGCTGGATGACAAATTATGGATTTATCAAGTTCTATTGGGTAATTACTAAGTGGATACTAACGACTGGTTTGGTTGTATTTGGCACATTCTGGCTATTTCCGTGGGGGAATACTGCTGAAAAATTGTCAGGGCAGGAGGGATTACAAGCCCTGAATAATTTGGTTTATAATTTCGATGCCAAAGGTGTATTAATTGGAACTTTCGTTCAAGTTATTTCTTTGGTTGTGATTATTGCGATCTCAGTTCTCAAACCTTGGGGAAGAAGACTAGATAAAGCGAAGAGTCAAGTCAGTGCAGATTAGTAGAGCAGTTACGGCAGCAGCGTCGGACTAGATGGTGGGTACTTTCCACCATCTAGGTTTGGGGTAATTAAACAGGTAAAATGTTTGACATAATTCGTCAACGAGGCTTATAAAATACCAACCCTACAAAACTATCTAATTTACTTCAGCATCACTCTTCTTATGAGTTTTGCTGCTGTTTCCAATCATCTGTCAGGAGTCCTGCAAATCCCCAATCTTCTTCTGCAATCTCCTGAATGACGATGTGTATATGTTCTGGATTTTTGCCAAGAATCCGAACGAGAGAATCAGTTACTTCTTTAACAAGTTGAGCTTTTTGTGTCCTTGTAGAACCTGTGGTAATCTGAATATTAATGTATGGCATATTAATTTTTGCTACACCCTAAATGCGGGGATGAACTTTGTACAATGTTAGGAAAAAACAAAGTAGGTTAGGCACCAATCGCAATCTATATTACTGGTAATTGAGTACCTTTATCATCCCACTTAAATAACGATCGATTCACTACCTGCTTCGATTTCCAGCACCGATTCCCCTACTCGATCTTCATCCCCATATTCCCCCAACTGTTGAATTAACTTCGCTACCAATCCCGTCCATCCCGTCTGGTGACTGGCTCCAATTCCCGCGCCATTATCGCCGTGGAAATATTCATAAAACAACACCAAATCGCGCCAATGCGGGTCGTTTTGAAACTTCTGGGTACCCCCATAAACTGGGCGTTGTCCCGCTGGGTTACGGAGGAAAATCTGGGTGAGTCGCTGGGATAGTTCGGTAGCGACTTCCCACAGAGTCAACATTTGCCCCGAACCTGTCGGACATTCAACTTTGAAATCATCGCCGAGATAGCGATGGAACTTTTGCAGCGATTCAATTAAAAGAAAGTTCACTGGAAACCAAACGGGGCCGCGCCAGTTGGAATTGCCACCAAATAAACCACTGGTAGACTCGGCTGGCTCGTAATCGACGCGAAACTCGGTACCGTTGGTATAGAAGCAATAGGGATGTTCGGCATGATAGCGAGAAACTGCCCGAATTCCGTAATCGCTGAAAAATTCTGATTCGTCGAGCATCTTTTGTAAAATGCGTTGGAGTTTGTCTTTAGAAACGATCGCCAGTAATCGGCGCGCGCCTTTACCTTTGGTTTCCATGCAAGCTACATTACGGCGTAAATCGTGCCGATTTTTGATGAACCATTCCAATCGCTTTTTGAAATTGGGTAATTGCTGTAATGTTTCTGGTTCTAATATTTCTACCGCAAATAGAGGAATTAAGCCGACTAGCGATCGCACTTTCATTTCAATTTGGCGATCGTCGGGAAAATGCAACACGTCGTAATAGAAGCCATCTTCCTCATTCCATAAGGAATCTTCCATTTCCCCAATGTGATTCATCGCATCGGCAATATAGAGATAATGTTCAAAAAATTTGGTAGCAATATCTTCATAAACTGGATTAGTTTTTGCCAATTCTAGCGCGATTTTTAACATATTCAAACAATACATCCCCATCCAACTAGTACCGTCAGATTGGTCGATATATCCGCCCGTCGGTAGTGGCGCACTGCGATCGAATACGCCGATATTATCTAAGCCCAAAAATCCGCCTTGAAAGACATTATTACCCTCGGCATCCTTGCGATTTACCCACCAGGTAAAATTGAGCATCAACTTTTGGAAAACGCGCTCTAGAAACTGGCGATCGGATTTCCCATATAGCTTCTGTTCGATCTTAATATTTTTGAGCGAGGATAGCTTTTTCTCGTTCGAGTTCTTGTTGTGTTACAGCCCTTTGCCGTTCTGCAAGCATCTGGTTGATGGCTTCTTCTGGTTCTGGTTCGGGAAGCCATAAGTTTAAATCTAATACAGTTTCTTGGGAGTTGACAGCAGTGTAATACTGTCGGATTTTTTGATGCCGTGCCGGCGAGAATTTGATGCCACGTTCGATGCCCAAGTCGGCAACGGCTGCGGCATAGCTGTCTTGAAGTTTGCTCAAGCTACTTCTTGTTCCTCCAAACTCCGTACTCCTGTAGCTGAGTTTTCCCTCATTGTTGATAGGTACCCAGAGACAGTGGATGTGGGGAGTGGCTTCATCGAGGTAGAACCAGTTGCTTTTGCTGCCAGTACCCATAGTCTTCCGGGCAAGAGGGTCTGAAGTAGCTGGGGGAAGCCCCCAGGAGGATGTCTGCGGCAATGACTTCATCTTTTCGGACTTTTTGAGAGCCAATTTTTGCCCGTGCTAGTTTTACGACTTCTTCAGGCGAAGTCTGGCCTTGCAAGATTTCAACAGTCCTGTTTGGGTCAGCATTGGGTACGGCTTTGGTTCGGCTATTATGTCTGGCCGCTGTTCTCAAACATTCGATCGATTTAAGTTTTCCAACTCTCAAAATGGCTTGTGGTGTACGAAACATGGCGGTGTCCTCGCCTTCCAAGTTTTGCTCGCTTTCTTATGCTTTTGACTTATGCTTTTGAGACTCTGTGGTTAAATAATTGCCAAGAAGTCGATCGTAACTTGGGCTAATTTCTGTGTCACTAAATCTATCCAAGTCGGGTCATTTTGTGGATGGGGGCGAGTTCACGGGAGAAGTCCCTTAAAGTCGATCGTAACGGGCATCACTGGTATAGCCCTTTTCTGTTCGATGAGGTACCCTTGGGGATTGGGCATAGGGCATCCATAGATCGGTTTGTACCCCGCGCGTGGCTTGAGAACCGCTATACTCCTAACTCATAGCAGCAAAAATAACTGCACTATCCAACAGCAAGCTGAACAATTGCATCAGTTATGATCTGCAAATTAGGCTTTTTGAGATAGGTTTTTCGATTCTGCGCTTTTGTCAAAAAAACAGGTATTTCGATACTCCCAAGTATTCGGTGACTGAAATGGTAAAAAACGGCGCAATGCGGAGTAAGTAAAGACGCGCAATATTTGCTTCCATGCCCCCCTGTAGTATTTGCCTGAATCTCGGTTTTTGGCAATGCCTACCTGCTATTCTATGCAATTTTTGATGGTCTGAAAACACCTGTATTCCTTGTGCTATATGAATATTTGGGTGTGTGGATTAAAATGGATCTAAGTGTAACGTTCATAGACAAAAGTACAACGTTCGCGGACAAAAATGAGATGAAAGTGTACGAAAATAGATGAACTGCGAACGAGTGTTGTAACGTCAAGTTTAGTGTAGTTTTAGTATTGGTAAATCTAGTTTGGTAGCAGTTTGGTAGTGTTCGATCGTAGTAAACCCGAATTTGGTTGCTGCTACGAATCGGTATCATTAAGCACATTTTCTTTTTAATATTGTGCAAATTGTCGATCGAAAAACCGTAGTTTCTTGTGGTACCCAGTGATTCCATTATTTTGAAGCAAGCAGCTTTTCAAGTTCGCCTATAACTAAACGTTGCTCTCTCACCCGACTAACTCGAATAGCGTCAGTCAAGCTGAGTAAGGCATAAAGTTTTGCATCGTTCTTGGCAGCTTGGGGGACTGAACGGTACAGAGGCGCGATCGCCTGTCCTCTCACGATACCCTCAGGGTCGGGCCAGATATAAACCTCAGATGGTGAGACAAACCAGCTTGCTTTGCAAAGGTTCAGCAGAATGTGCTGTTGGCAGTCCCCGCGAGAGGGAACCTGGTTGGGCGTAGAATACGTAGCGCAGCCCGTGAACTAGGAATTCCAACACCGCTTGCTTCAAAATTTTTCGCCCTTGAGCCATACCCGCAATGTCTAGAAATGTAATTGAATAATAATGACGATCGAATAATCGCTGTCGGTGGGAGAGTTCGCCGTTGGTGGACTCTCCCACCGACAGCGATTATCATTCTGGAACCTAGTATTGTCGTAGAAAACTCGGTTTCTGGACGGCGAGGCGTAAGTTTTAGTAAATTTTTGTAACAAATTGTCGCGTCAGCGCATAAAATCTCGATCGACACCCTGATAGATATACAGGGAACTCGTTTTCTATGCAAACAAGCAATGCCAACCCAACCATCGACTCTGAGGTGCAAGTGAAAAAATTAAAAAAAATGTTTGAACAAACTTCCTCTTGCGGGTTTGTTCAAAGTTGTCTGTCGCTGACTGCTTTTACTTTATTGGGATTTACCGCAGTTGAACCAGTCAGCGCCGCCAGTATCCATACAGGTTTTGCCTCCTATGCCATTACAGACCTCGGCCCCGGCAACACTTACAGTATCAACAATCTCGGACAAGTGGTAATGGGTAAAAATGGTGTGGGTTGGATTTGGGAAAACGGTCAATTGACTGAAGTTACCGACAGCACTTGGGCTTACCAAATCAACACTTCCGGTCAAGTTGTGGGCCGCTATCTCAGCGAAAATTGGACGGATAATGCCTATTTGTGGGAAAACGGTCAAAGGACAGACCTCGGTTATTTTGGCGGCATTAGTAGTAGCGCTAGTGACATCAATGATGCTGGGCAAATAGTTGGTAAGTTTAACATTGCCCAAGATAAATTTAACCCCTTTTTATGGCAAAACGGTACAATGACCGATCTCGGTACTCTTGGTTTCAATGGTGGGGCTATGAGTATCAATAACAAAGGGCAAGTAGTTGGTTATTCCGGTCTTGTTTTCGGGATAACTCATGCTTTCCTGTGGGAAAACGGCAGGATGAGGGACTTGGGAACTCTGGACGGACACAACGACAGTATTGCTTACGATATCAACGATTTGGGACAGGCGATCGGCCATTCAGCAGATAAGAACACTCAGCAAAGTAAACCTGTTATCTGGTCAAACGGTAAACTTACAGAACTCAAAACTCTCGGTGGCAATGTCAATTACGGGGTTGCAATTAATAATAAAGGACAAGCAGTCGGTTTTGGTAACACAAGTGTCAATGGCAGCCTCAGTCACGGTTTAATCTGGGAAGACGGGGAAATGGCTAACCTTAACAGTTTGATTCCTGCTGATTCTGGGTGGTTTTTACAGCAAATCAGCGGCATTAACGATCGCGGTCAAATTGTCGGTCAAGGGATTAACAGCAAGACTGGTGCAAATCATGCTTTTCTGCTCGATCCCATCAGCGGTAGTTCTCAGCGCAATCCTGTATTACCCGATCGTTTTGAGGATGGTTGGCATATTTTTAATAATGTAGCAAATCGCCTGTGGTTTGACCCGCCAACCTCGGCGGGTTTTGCGTTCAAAATCGGCGAGGATATTGTTGGGTCAAGTCCGATCGCATTTAATCCCAAGCCAACCGAACCATCGCTATTTACGAAAATTCTCAGTTTGCCCAGCGGTATTGATGCTGACGAACTTTTTTCTATCGCAGTTGGCGGTCAAGAAATCGGTAAATTCAAGCCTAATGAAATAGTGGATTTTGTGGCTTTGCTCGGTTACGGCGTATCGGAGTTTAGCGTACTCGGTATCGATGCACCAATCGAGCCGACTAACCCTCTAGCATTCCCAATAAAATTAGAATCAAATCGGGATAAGTTCTCGTTTAAAATGCGGGCGATCGATGGTGCTGAACCTGTTCCCGAACCTTCAGAAATTGGAGGGATAGTAACTGCGGCTGCAATTTTCGGCGGCTTGTTATGGAAACGCAAACGCAGCGATCGAAAAGTGCAAGTCAAGTAATCTTTTGCGGGGGCGATCGATTATATTTAATTAAGCTGTTTTACATTTAAATCGATCGGGCTATCTCGGCAAGGCTTGCGGTTTCAGCACTCAAAAATCCCAGTTTAAATGCGAAACAGCTTAGGGTTTGCTGAATAATCGATCGCCCGCAAAGAACAAGTGCGATTTCTGGTATCCCCTTGACAACTGCCATACAGGCTTAACTTATTACCCATGGGTAGAGGCTGTGGGTACGGTGGCAGTTGCGGTTTGGCAAGGTTGAGGGTGCGCCACAACAACGAAACTTCGCCGTGTGGGGGGCGGTTCGGCAAGGTTGAGGGCGCGCCACAACAACGAAACTTCGCCGTGTGGGGGTAAGTTCCGGTTCGAGAATGTTTTGGCGAGATCTCTTGCTGACCCCACTTCTCCCGGCTCCATTCTCCAATTTATAAAGTTTTATGAAGATTAGGCAGCGTTCTGCATAAAACTAACGCCTGCTTCCAGATAGATAAGTAACGGCCGATTTTTGAGGGTGACGGGAACTCTACCTTTAACCCTCGCTGGCTGTGGGACTCGTGCATCAACAACAGAAACTGGGTTTTTTGCCCTGCGTGCGATCGCTAGAAATTGCCAGGATTGTTTTATAAAATGCCACTAAAAATTCTGTCTTACCAGTTGACAAATTGCAAATTACCAGCGTTCGATCGAACTTATACAAAACAGGAGTAAAAACTCAAATGGTTTGTCAAATCTTCATAAAGCCTTCATCAAGTCTTCATCAAAATATCGATTGACAGGAGAGAAAAAATGCCTAATAATATAGTTCGTCAAAAAGATTTTCATGATTCATCCATTAAAGCCTCATATTATCATTCTGAGTGAGGCAAAGCATCTTAAACGACAGTTTAAGTATTAAAAATTCGCCATACCTGTATTTATTTCCGGGTCGTTGTTTTTTGATAAACCTAAGTTGATTAAGGAAAGGGGTGTATAAAATGTCCAATATTCAAATCGGTAGCCTCAACGATAACTATTTCTCGATCGGTTCTACGGATAACACCGATCCTAAAGATAGCTATTTTTTCAGTCTTCCCAGGATGGGTAGCGCCCGCATCTCCGCGATCGGTGTTAGTGGCGATATCAATATGGAACTGCGCGACAAAGAAGGGAAGGTAATCAAAAGTATTTCAACTAGCGACGTAAAAGCTGGAATTATTAACATCGATAATTTAGGGGCGGCGGATTATATTTTAAATATTTCTCCTGTTTCCGGCTACACAAATTATCAAGTCAGTTTAACTGCCGATGGTAGAATCGATCCGTTAAGCGGTTTGGGGGTTGATGCGGGATTTTTTGTCTCGCAAAAAAGTGAAGTAGGCTTCGATTTTCTCAACGATGGCGGCAGATATCAAGGGGAAATAGCTATTTTTAGTCTCGATGGTATGGAGCGATTTGCTTCAGATTATAAGGGATTTATGAAGGAAGCTGCCAGACGATCGCTGAGTAATTCTGTATTGGGTCATATCACGATTTTTGAATCCGTAGAGGGGGGAAATCCTCTATTTCGTGGCACTTTGGGAGAAGAAAATTATAATGATGGGCCGTATCAGGGCGTGAAGACATTTACCACAACTCCCGGAAAGGCTTATGCTGTAATGTTGGTGCCAAATGGTACAGTGCAAGAGGTTTTTAACAATCCCGATATTGGTGGAGATAAGCGCCCGCTGTTTTCGTTATCTAGTCTCAACCCAAATGATGCTTGGTTGTACGGTCAAATAGCGGACGTTGATGGTGGTGGCTTGGTATTTTCCCTAGAGGATCAGCGGGTTGATACGGGTTCGGATGGCGATTATCAGGATGTTATTTTTAAGTTGACAGGTGCGATCGGCAAAGCGGTATCGTTGAAAGAAGTAATTAATCCTGCTAAGGATTGGACTACTTCTGAGGGCGGGAAGAAATTTATCGATTTTCTCAAATCTAATCCCACAATAAATACGCCGCCGAAAAACTTACAGTTCGATTTAAAAGCCATTTATAAAATTGGTGAAACGATTGAGTTAACAAGTGGAAAAGTGGTCGATGGTAATGGGGCGATCGACCTAGACAGAATAAAATTATCATTGCGAAAAGCAGGCGATGAGTGGACTAATTTAGCAGATGCAACGAATTTTACAGCCGGCAGTCAGGGGTTGGCAACTTTTAGTTATTCTTTACCTGCTTTAGGGGCGGGGAATTATGAATTAAGGGCGATCGCCTATGACAAAGCAGGCGCTACCAGCGAGACGGTACTCAAAAGCTTTAGTGTCAAAGAAGCTACAGTTACGCCAACTCCGACACCGCCAACTCCGACACCTACGCCGCCAACTCCGACACCGCCAACAAATACAGCTCCTAAAAACTTGCAATTTGATGTTTTACCTGCTTACAAAGTGGGAGAACAAATCAGCTTTACAGGCGGTAAAGTTTACGACGCCGACGGTGTTGATAACCTGGAAAAAGTAGAGTTTTCTAGAAAGAAGGAAGGCGGAGAATGGATGAAGGTTATTAATGCTGAAAATTTCATCGCTGACAGTCAAGGCTGGGGAACTTTTAGCTATTATTTGTCGGATTTAAGTGCAGGGGAGTATGAGGTAAAGGCGATCGCCTATGACAAAGCAGGCGCTACCAGCGAGACGGTACTCAAAAGCTTTAGTGTCAAAGAAGCTACGGTTACGCCAACTCCGACACCGACACCGCCAACCCCGACACCTACGCCGCCAACTCCGACACCGCCAACAAATACAGCTCCTAAAAACTTGCAATTTGATGTTTTACCTGCTTACACAGTGGGAGAAACAATCAGCTTTACAGGCGGTAAAGTTTACGACGCCGACGGTGTTGATAACCTGGAAAAAGTAGAATTTTCTAGAAAGAAGGAAGGCGGAGAATGGATGAAGGTTATTAATGCTGAAAATTTCATTGCTGATAGTCAAGGCTGGGGAACTTTTAGCTATTATTTGTCGGATTTAAGTGCAGGTGAGTATGAGGTAAAGGCGATCGCCTATGACAAAGCAGGCGCTACCAGCGAGACGGTACTCAAAAGCTTTATTGTCAAAGAAGCTACGGTTACGCCAACCCCAACTCCGACACCGCCAACTCCAACTCCAACACCGCCAACTCCAACTCCGGTTAACCGATCGCCAGAAAATTTGCAATTTAGCCTGCCAAATATTGCTAAACCCAATGAGGCAATTCCGCTAACAAATGGCAAAATTTTTGATGCTAATGGAGCTGATAATTTAGCCAAAGTAGATTTTTGGTTGCAGAAAGATGGGGGAGAATGGACGGATATTAATGATGCTACTACTTTTACTCCCGACAGTTCCGACAATCGTTGGGCAACTTTTAATTACACGTTGAGTGGGTTATCGGCGGGGAGATATCGCTTGAGGGCGATCGGCTACGATAAATCTGGTGCAGCTAGCAATGAAGCGAGTCGCAATTTGTTAGTCAATAGTGCGCCGGGGGATTTACAATTTAGAACTTTACCTCTCTATACCAAGGGTGAAAAAATTAGCTTTAGTGGCGCTAAGGTTTTTGATACAGAAGGAGTCAGCGATATTGCTAAAGTCGATTTCTGGTTTCAAAAAGAAGGCGGCGAGAAAATTGAAATCGCTAATGATGTTACTGAATTTACCACTGACAGTGATGGGTTCGGCCGATTTAACTTTAGTGATAATTTGAGCAGTTTAGCACCGGGGCGCTATCAATTATCGGCGATCGCCTATGATAAAGCAGGTGGTGCTAGCCCGGTTGCGAGTCAAAAGTTTGCGCTGATTAGCGATCCGGGTGAAGATGGGTTGTCTGATGAAGTCAGATTGGCGATCGTGGGTGCTGCAAATATCGACAGTTATCCGCCAGAAGCTTTAGCAGAAACAAAGGAATGGGTTGTATGGCTGACACCCGGACAGTCTTCCCAAGAATTAGCAGCTAGAATTGGGGCGATCGATCGGGGAGATACCGGCCACATTCCCAACACTTTTATCTGGGAATTTCCACAGGGAAGAAATCCGAAAGAGGTGGAGGCTCAGCTAGCAACAATCGGAGGAGTAGAATATGCTTACCCGCAGGTTCCTGTCAAATTAAATTTGTTGTACGAGCCGAAGGAAACTTTATACAAAGACCAGTGGAATTTAAAAAACGCGAATCTCCCCGCAGCTTGGGATGTAATTAATCCTGCAACTTCTCAAACAGTGCGGGGAAGGGGTACGACTATTGCAATTGTGGATGATGGCTTGGAATACAAGCACCCAGATTTAGCAAGCCGGTACAACCCTAATTTGAGTTGGGATTTTACTGATAAAGATAGCGATCCATCGCCAACATCCACAAAGGGCTTTACAGCCAATCTTTCACAACCAAAAGTAAATGGTTGGAATAGTATTAACTTCTCTCTTCATGTAAATTTGACAGGGATGGTAAAAGATATTCAGGCTACCTTCGATTTCAGTCAATCTCTACCACCTAATTTACCAAAAATTGAAGAGTTGCAAGTGTCTCTCTACAGTCCTGACAAATCTGCGTTCAGCCTTTTCTATCGACGCCCTATTTCTCCTGCAAGATGGTGGTGGCCCGGTCTGGACGATCTGAAGTTTTCGCAAAAAGTTCCGCTAAAATTGACTGGAAGTAGCTCTCAAAGTTTCAATCTAAATCAAGGTCAATTTTATGGGAGTTATGCGGGCGGGAATTGGCAATTAGAAATTAAGAATCCCAACCCCGATGAGTATGATGCAGACGAAATGCGCCAGCTTAGCCAAGAACTTTTGAAACGCTGGACATTACAAATTAACACTGCTAACCCTCACGGAACTGCGGTTGCAGGAATTGCAGCAGCCAGTGAAAACAGTAAAGGGATTATGGGTGTAGCTCCTGAATCGAAATTAGCAGGGCTG
This sequence comes from Microcoleus sp. PH2017_28_MFU_U_A, assembly GCF_020738035.1. Taxonomy (NCBI): domain Bacteria; kingdom Bacillati; phylum Cyanobacteriota; class Cyanophyceae; order Oscillatoriales; family Microcoleaceae; genus Microcoleus; species Microcoleus sp. PH2017_28_MFU_U_A. The sequence goes on along the minus strand of NZ_JAEQCX010000083.1, from coordinate 26,140 downwards.
CGACTATTTGGTAATACAGAGCCACTAAATTACGAGGCTGACCCTTTAGGAAAACAGATTGCTGATGCTTTATTCGATCCTCAGACACAACCGGGACAATCTAATCGCAATCAGTCGATCGATATTTTTAATAACAGTTGGGGTCCTGAATACATGAGGCGGCAACCTTTAGCTCTGCAAGCCTTGCAAATAGGAGTTACCAAAGGTCGAAATGGGTTGGGAAATACCTATGTATTTGCGGGTGGGAATGAAGGGAACTTTAACGGGAATGTCAATTATAATAGTTTTGGTAGTTCCCGTAATGCGATAGCGGTAGGTGCAATCGATCGAGCAGGAAATCACACCACTTACAGTACACCCGGCTCGGCAATTTTCATTTCAGCATCCTCCGACAATAACGATCCTAATAACGCACAAGGGATTACCACAACAGATATTTTTGAAAATGGCTCTGGTGGCTATGATGACGATTTTGGAGGAACTTCTGCGGCCGCGCCTGTGATTTCTGGAGCGATCGCTTTGATGCTGGAAGCTAATCCTAAACTAACTGTGCGTGATGAGCAACATATTTTAGCCAAGACGGCTCAGAAAAATGACCTCAATGGCAAAGATAGCGAAGGGAAACCCAAATGGGAGCAGAATAAAGCAGGATTTTGGGTGAGTTACGAACAAGGCTTTGGTGCGATTGATGCCGCCGCTGCGGTTAAAGCTGCGGTTAATTGGACACCTGTAGGAAAGCAAGTTTTAGTGACTTCTGACTTGGAGAATGTGATGAAAGCTATTCCTGATGGTAGTGTAGCAGGAATAGAAGCTAAGACTACAATTACCAAGAATATTATTATCGAAACAGCAGAAGTAATTCTTGCTGCTGAGCATCCCGAGTGGCGTGACTTTACAGTGAAACTAATTTCATCAGATGGCACTGAATCAGTATTGGCAAATACCATGCCTGATATCCCAAAATCAAACACTAGCGATAGATTATCGCCAGATTCAAAAGAGTGGAAATTTATTTCAGTCCGACACTGGGGTGAGTTATCAAAAGGTGAATGGAAGTTGCAAGTTATTGATAAAAGTGGCAACGAATTGAAAGGTAATTGGAATAGTTGGAAGCTGAATCTTTACGGATTAGAGCTAGATGAGTCTCCCAATGTTGTTACCAATACGAAAGATAGCGGGGCTGGGAGTTTACGGGCAGTCTTAAATTGGGCTAATAGCAATCCGGGTAAGGATACGGTTATCTTCAAGATTCCAAGTACCGATATGGGCTACAACATCAGCACTAATGCTTTTACCATTCGGCCGCTATCAGCACTGCCACAGATTACCGATTCAGCGATTATTGATGGCACGACTCAGCCGGGATATTCAACTCGACCAGTAATTGAATTAGATGGCAGTAATGTATCAGTGGATGGTTTGTATATCTCTGCTGGCAACAGTACGGTTAGAGGATTGACAATCAACCGTTTTGGTGTTGACGCTATTCGATTGGCTGGTAATGGCGGCAACATCATTGAAGGAAACTTCATCGGTACAGATGTAACTGGCACTCAAGATTTAGGTACGGGCTTTAGTGGCATTTCAGTTTGGTCGCCTAATAATACTATTGGCGGTACAACACTTAAAGCAAGAAATATCATATCGGGTAACGATCGTGTTGGCATTTACATGGAGGGGTCAAGTGCTAGCAACAACCTCATTCAAGGCAACTATATCGGTAGCGATATCACAGGTACTCAAAAATTGGGAAATACAAATGGTGGTATTTTGATGTTTGGTGCGCCTAACAATACTATTGGTGGAACCGCAGTTGGGGCATCAAACTTGATATTCGGTAACGGTAGAAACGGTGTATATCTTATTGGTGATGGCGCAACGGGCAATGCTATTCTATCTAATTCTATTTCTGGAAGCGATCGCTTGGGAATCGATTTGGGAGATAATGAATTGACTGTGAATGATTTAGGCGATAGGGACACGGGTTCTAACAATTTCCAGAATTTCCCTGAGTTGACTTCCGCTATCTCTAGCAATGGGAATACGGCTATTAAAGGAAAGATAAATAGCACTCCCAATACTACATTCAGAGTAGAGTTTTTCTCTAACAGGGTTTTAGATGACTCTGGTTTTGGAGAAGGAGAGAAGTTCCTTGGATTCCAAAATGTAACGACTGATAGCAGCGGTAATGCGACTGTCGCCATTAATTTACCGTTATCTGTTCCCATCGGTCAATTTATTACTGCTACTGCTACTGACGCAAATAATAACACTTCGGAGTTTTCTCAAGGAATTGCGATCGCAGCTAATCCAGCATCCACAGAACTATTTACCGACATTAATGCTAATTTGGACGGAGTTTTCTACAGTTCGGCAGCTTGGGGAGATTACGATAACGATAGCGATCTAGATATTTTGGTGACAGGCACAAACGGTCCGAATTCTGTAGCCAAAGTTTACCGAAACGATAGCGGCAACTTTACGGATATTAACGCTGGTTTGAGTGGAGTTAAGAATAGTTCGATCGATTGGGGAGATTATGACAGAGATGGCGATCTTGATATTCTGCTAACAGGTTTGGATAATGCCTCAAACCCAGTCTCGAAAGTTTATCGGAACGATGGCGGTAATTTTACGGATGTCAGTGCTAACTTGCAAGGAGTTTGGAATAGTTCAGCAAATTGGGGAGATTACGATAATGATGGCGATCTCGATATACTTCTGACAGGTGGTGCCATTATTTCTGGTTCCTCGGTTAAGATTGCGAAAGTCTACCGTAATGACAGCGGTAGTTTTACAGATACAGCCGCAAATTTACAGGGAGTTTGGCAGGGTTCAACAGATTGGGGTGACTACGACAAAGACGGAGATCTCGATATTCTCATAACTGGTAATTCTGATGGTTCAGTTTCAGCAGATATCTCTAAGATTTATCGCAACGATAATGGCAGTTTCATAGATATAGGTGCGCCATTAACGGGCGTTTTTTCGGGTGATGCAGCTTGGGGAGACTATGACAATGACGGCGATCTAGATGTACTTTTGACTGGTTTAACGCCGAGCAATTCATCTCCGGTTGCTAAGATTTATCGCAATGATGCTGGCAGTTTCACGGAGATTCAAGCGGGCTTGCAGGGAGCTTATTATAGCTCTGTAGATTGGGGAGATTACGATAATGACGGGGACTTAGATATTCTTTTGACAGGTGCCTCGCCATCCAGAATCTCAAAACTCTACCGCAATGATGGCGGCAGGTTTACCGATATTAGTACCAACTTACAAGGAGTTTTTGGCAGTTCAGTAAGTTGGGGAGACTATGACAACGATCGCGACCTAGATCTTCTTTTGGTTGGTAATCCATTAGGAGTTTCATCTGGTAGCACGAAGGTTTACAGAAACAACATTTTCACTTTAAATACTGTTCCGGTAACACCCGCTGGGCTGCTCTCTTCAGTTAATGGCAATTCTGTCAGCCTAAACTGGAACCCTGCGACTGATGCTGAAACACCGCAACAAGGTTTGACATATAACCTGCGGGTAGGGACAACTCCTGGAGGTTCAGATATTATGTCTCCGATGGCTAATAGCAATGGCACCCGCAAAGTAGTTCAAATGGGCAATGTCAATCAAAACACAAATTGGACGATGAAAAATCTTAAACCAGGTACTTATTACTGGAGCGTACAAGCAATTGATACTGCTTTTGCAGGTTCGACATTTGCTACGGAAGGGAGGTTTACAGTAGGTGTAGGCCCGATTGGAAATGTTAGCATTACAGTTAGTTAGATACCCCTATATGACTCGGCGGTTTAAACCGCGTCTATAAAAACAAAGTCCGCCTCCGCGGACTAAGAAAATACCGGGTTGTTCAACCCGGATTTAGTATTACAAAATCGGGATGCTCCCAGTTGGTTTTCCCTGCCTTATACCAAACCTACTTACTAAAAATTCCTACCAACTTAATCGTATTAAATGACTTGACTAAAAAACTATTACGATATAACATTAATATTTAAAATCATTAACTTCGCCAATTATCTCCCCCCTTTCATTAACAATTCCATCTTTACACCCTCTTTTCCCGTGAAAAATAAAACAAAATTAAAAATATTCTGTATTCTTGTTTACATTTGTGGTTTTCCAACTTTGGCAACTGCCGAAATTGTCCGGGATGACACTTTACCGCTCAACTCCACCGTCACCAAAAACGACAACACCTTCACTATTGAAGGTGGCACAGCAGCGGGTCGCAACCTGTTCCATAGCTTTCAGGAATTTTCCGTCCCCACTGGCGGTACAGCATTTTTCAACAACGCTGATACGATTCAAAATATTTTCACTCGCGTCACTGGCGGGTCAATTTCTAACATTGATGGCATCCTCCAAACCAACGGTAGCGCTAACCTATTTCTCCTCAACCCCAACGGCATTATTTTTGGCCCGAATGCCAGCCTGAATATCGGTGGCTCGTTTCTAGGCACTACGGCCGATAGTATCAACTTCGCTGACGGCACATCATTCAGTGCTACCAATCCCCAAACAACTCCTCTGCTAACTATCAGCATTCCGACTAGCTTGCAATTTGGTCCGAATCCCGGTCAAATTGTCGATCGCTCTGTAGCCGTTTCTGCTGTTGAAGACAGTGGCGAAGGAAATCAGAACCCCGTAGGTTTAGAAGTTTCACTCGGTCAAACTTTAGCGCTAGTGGGCGGCGACATAGCGCTTCCAGGTGGACTTTTGACAGCATCGGGAGGCCGAATCGAACTTGGCAGTGTCGGTGCTAACAGTTTAGTTGGCCTGACTTTCAATGACTCAGGTTTCGCTTTGGGATATGCAGGTGTCCGGGACTTCCAAGATATTGAATTGTCACAGGGTGCTGTTGTAAGTGCTAGCGGTGAAGGTGGCGGTACTATTCAAGTACAGGGGCGGCGGGTGGTACTGACGGAGGACTCAGGAATTCTTTCTCAGACTCGCGGCAGCCAAGACGGGGGTACGGTTTCGATTCAAGCAACACAGTTGATCGCTGAAGGTGGTGGTTATGTAGATACGACTACCTACGGGGCTGGCAGAGGTGGGAATTTATCCGTCACAGCGACAGATTCCATAGAATTGAGTGGCACTAATGCTGATGGCAATGGGCCCAGTGGCTTATTTGCTCAAGTTGATGTTGAAGAGGGGCAAACTTTACCGGCAACAGGAAATGCCGGAGATTTAACGATCGCCACCGGTCGATTAATTTTACGAGATGGGGCACAGGTAGGCTCAACTACTTTTTCAGAGGGTTCCGGGGGAAGGTTAACTGTCACTGCTTCCGAGTCTATAGAAGTGACTGGGCGATCGGCAGATGGTCAATTTTTTAGCGTTTTGGCAACTCAAACTGAGCCTGGTTCTTCTGGCAATTCACAAGATTTGACCATTTCCACCAGAGAGTTGATTTTGCGAGATGGAGGTGAAATTTCATCTTCCACCAATGGTACGGGGAATGCAGGCAATATACTCATTCAAGCGTCCGGGCAGATTGTTAAAGATCGGTCTGGAATATCGGCTTTCAGTTCAGGTAGTGGGCGCGGTGGCAATATCAGCATTGAAACAGGGCGCTTAATTGCTCAAAATGGCGGTCAGGTATTAGCAACAACTCAAGGTAGCGGGCAAGCAGGGACTTTAACTATAAATGCCACAGAATATGTTGAACTCACTGGAACGGCTACAGACGGCTCTCCCAGTGGCTTGTTCACCCAGTCCACAGGGAGAGCAATGGACTCTAATGCTGGCAATGCAGATAACCTAACCGTAACAACGAGGCGCTTAACTGTTCGGGATGGAGCTGCAATATCAGCAGATACTTTCGCAGGTGGAAAGGGAGGTTCTCTTACAGTCAATGCCTCGGAGTCTATTGAAGTGACTGGAACTTCCGGCATCGTTCCAGAGATCGTACCAGGAAGAGCTTCTCCCTTAGTCAGGATAGTCAGGGCTGATGGGCGCTTGCCCAGCCGTTTGACAGCAGCGACAACGGACACCGGAGAAGCAGGGAGTGTAACGATTAATACGGGACTGCTGAGGGTACGGGATGGGGCAAGTGTTGCTGTAGATGGGAGCAGGGGTACGGGCTCTGCCGGCAACCTGGAGGTAACAGCCAGTAACATCCGACTAGACAGAGGAACCATTACGGCAGAAACTAGATCCGGAGACTTCGGCAATATCAACCTCCAAGTGTCAAATTTTTTACAGATGCGCGACAACAGCAACATTACCGTCACCGCCACCGGCGATGCTAGGGGCGGCAATATCAACATCAATACCAGAGCCTTAATTGCCGGTATCAACAGCGACATCACCGCCAATGCCGTCAACCGCGAAGCCGGCCGCGTCGAAATTACAGCCCCAGAAGGCATTTTCGGAGCCCGATCGCGCCGCCTCACAGATCCCGCCTCCAATCTCACCAGCGACATCACCGCTACCTCCCTGGCCGGCCCGCAACTCGACGGCGAGATACTCCTCAACACCCCTGAAGCAGACCCCACCCAAGGCGTGGCTAAGCTACCAGAGACGATCGCCAATCCCGACGCGATCGCCCAAATTTGTCCGGCTCAACGGAAGCCGGGAGAAGATAGAACCTTTACCAGAACAGGGCGCGGCTTGCCTGCCAATCCAGGGGAAACCCTCAGCGGCGGCTCTGCAACCGTCGGTTTAGCTGACGCCGTACCGCCTGTCGAAGGGCGATCGAGAACTGCCGCACCCCAGCAAGCGGTTCGCCCCGCCCCTCGCCCCATCCAGGCAGCCCGAGGTTTGGCGGTTAACAGCAAAGGAGAAGTCATCTTCACTGCTTATCCTGCTGCGGTGCCGCTGCAAAGTCCCGTTATTCCCCACCCAGCCTGCGATGTTCAATAACAGAAACCGGAACAGGGGCGATCGCTTGCTGCCCTTGAGTGCGGGCTTGCTAGCAAGCAGCTTAGCGGCTTGGCCGCTGAAGGCGGAAACTTTGCTGCAACCAGCAGGAGACTTGAATCCGGGCGGCCCAGACTTGACGGTTCAAGTACCCAATCCCGCAGAACCTCTGGCACCGCAAACCACTCCTTCCCGGCAAAACCCGCAAAACCTGCCACCTACAGAGCCCTCTCCCACGCTGGAAGAAAGAAAGACTGAACCCAATTCCGATACCGGTGAAGCTTACGAATGTTCTATCCCAGTGCCGCCAGCAGATCGATCGCCCGCAACTCCAACGGCAACTCCAACGCCGGAAGATAGCAAAACCGATGAGGCGATCGAGGCAATCTCGATCGCTAATTTTCGCTTCGTTGGCAATACTGTTTTTAGTCAGGAAACTCTCGATCGAGAAATTACCCGACAATTTTTAGAATTAGACAGCACTACTAATCGATTTCGAGAAGGACAAATTACTTTCGCTCAATTGCAGCAAGTAATTTCTGAAGTCACTAAGTTTTACAACCAAAGAGGATACATTAACTCTTTTGCCTACATTCCCACCACCAGCGAAGAACCCAATCAACGATTGCAAAATAGGGGCGCTGCTGGAGAAGTTATTATTAAAATTGTCGAAGGCGGATTAGAATCAATTCGAGTCAGGAGGCGGACGGGAAGGCAACGCCTCAACCTCGATTATGTATGCAGCCGTTTGGCGATCGCATCGCAACCTTTACAAGTTTCTCGCCTGCTAGATGCTCTGCGATTGCTCGAACTCGATCCATTAATTAAAAAGATTACCGCTGAATTGATACCCGGTTCGCAGGTACACAGAAGCAGTTTAGAAGTTAAATTCGAGGAGGAACAAACTTTTAGCGTCGAAGTAGCGATCGATAACCGCCGAGCTCCCAGCGTCGGTACTGTCCGCCGCCAAGTGCAACTGAACGAAGCAAATTTATTGGGCCGGGGAGATGATTTGAGCCTTGCCTACACGAATACCGACGGCAGCAATGCCTTCGATTTAAGCTATACATTGCCTTTAAATCCGAATAACGGTACGATTAAGGTAGCAGCAGGAACAACTGCAAATCGCGTCGTCGAACCGCCTTTTGAAGATGTCGATCTCAGAGCAGCGGCGCGATATTTAGATATTACGCTGCGCCAACCTTTATTAAGGACTCCCAGACAAGAATTTGCCGTCGGTTTGACTGCAACTCGGCGGGAAAGTGGCACTTCAATTTTAGGTGAAGATTTCCCCCTCTCTCCAGGAGCCGATGAAAAAGGGCGATCGCGCATTTCGGCCCTGCGATTCTTTCAGGATTGGACGGTGCGAAGTAATGAAGAATTATTAGCGTTTCGATCGCAATTTAGCTTAGGATTGAGTGCTTTTAATGCTACTGTTAACAGTGAAGCTCCTGACAGCAGATTTTTGGCATGGCGGGGACAGGCGCAGTGGGTTCGCCGTTTGGCAAGAGACACTTTTGTCTTTGCCAGCAGCGACTTGCAATTAGCAAATAGAGCGCTTTTACCTCTGGAGCAATTTGGTCTTGGAGGTTTCAATAGCGTGAGAGGCTACCGGCAGGATCTACTTTTGGGCGATAACGGAATTTCCGCATCAGCCGAGTTGCGATTTCCGATTGTTGGTAGGTCCGATCGAGGGCTAGGAGTCGTTCAAATTGCTCCTTTTATTGATGCAGGCACGGTGTGGAACAGCTCCGGTAGAGAGGATTTTGACCCTCAAACTTTGGTATCTGTGGGGGCGGGACTGCGGTGGGAAATGAGCGATCGACTTGCAGCAAGTTTTTACTGGGGCATTCCTTTAGTTGACGTGAATTCGAGGCAGAGGACATGGCAAGAAAAAGGGTTACATTTTTCAGTGCGATCGAGGTTTTCTTTTTGAAACTTGTGCGCCAAATTACAAGAAAAAATTTCAGGTTATTTGTTCTCCTATTTTTAACAGTATTGTTCTCTTTTTTAGCAACAAATGTCCGAGCTAACCAAATATTTAATGGGGAAGTAGGAAAAACAGAAATTACTCAACAAGATCGTGCAAGGACGATACAAGATCGTGTAGGAATGATACAAGTTCCTGTAGGGTTGAGTGCTACTGCCCTCCAGCAGCGAGAGGGAAGTGAATCGGAAAAGTTAGCGAGGGAACGCTATGCGGCGGGAGAATTTGAAGAAGCCGCGAAATATTGGCAGCAAGCAGTGGCGGCTTTTGAAGTGAAGGGAGATTGGTTAAATCAAGCGATCGCCCTCAGCAACCTTTCGTTAACTTACCAACAGTTTGGACGCTGGCAAGAGGCAGAAAAAGCAATAGAAAAAAGTTTGAGTTTGTTGCCGCAGGAATCAAGAGCAAATTTGCCAGCAGAATTAAGGGCGATCGCTCAGACTCTTGATATCAAAGGCAACGGGCTATCGGCTCGGGGGCAAGTCAATATTGCTTTAAAAAGTTGGCAGCAAACTGCTAGTATTTATGTTAAATTAAAGGATGAGTTCGGGTGGAAGCGCAGTTTAATTTCTCAAGTCAAAGCCATGCAAGAGTTAGGGCTTTACGAACAGGCCTGTCAAACATTAATACCCGCGATCGAGGTGGATAATAAAGGAAAATTTGCCCTGCCCGATCGAACTTGCTCGCAGTTAACCGACAGCAAAAGTTTAGATCGATTACAAGGGCTTTTACAAAAACAATTAAATCCAAATTTTAAAAGCATCCAATTAACAGGAAGTCGCCTACTCGGCGATGTTTTGAGGCAGCTTGGATTTTTAGACAATTCACAGAAGTTTTTGGCAGCAGTCGATCGAGCCATTACTCAAGAGAAAAACAATCAAGAAAAAGCTTTAGTTTGGCTGAGTTTAGGCAATACTTACGAAGCTTCGGGGAATAGAAATCGATTTCTAGCTGAGTCTGGAGATAACACTCAAATAAATTATTACTCAACTGCTTTAGATTACTATCGAAGAGCGATCGAGGTTGCTGGAACTTCCTTTATTAAAATCCAGGCAAGGTTAGATTTATTCAGCCTTTTAGTAGATCCAAAAATTGGGAATAAGATAAATCTCCGAGAAGCAGAAGAGTTGCGGTTGGCAATTTTATCTCAGTTGAGTCAGCTACCGCCGAGCCGCCATAAAATATATGGTGAAGTTAGCTTGATGAATAGCTTAGCTAACCTGAAAAATGAAGAATTAAAAGCTGCAAATAACCCACCTAATTTCAGGGCTGAAAAGTCAGAATCACTCTCTAACTACTGTTTGCCCGATTCCTTAACTGTTTCTGAAAGCTTGTCTCAAAATACTCAAGATTTATCTTGGAGAGAAATTGTAAATCTGGGAGCCCAAGCTGTCAAATTAGGTAAGGATTTAGGCGATTTAAGGGCAACAGCCTATGCTTTGGGTAATTTGGGCGGAATTTACGAACAGAAACAGCAATGGTTAGAGGCTCAACAATGTACGGAACAAGCTTTACTTTTGTCGCAAAACGTGCAGCTAAATTCGCCGGATCTTGCCTATCAGTGGCAGTGGCAATTGGGGCGGATTCGTCGGGATGGGAAGGCGAGGGATGTTGAGGGGGCGATCGCGGCTTATACGGCTGCATTTAATACTTTACAGTCGGTACGCAACGATTTGCTGCCGATCGGTCGGGACGGACAGTTCGATTTTCGCGATCGGGTAGAACCAGTGTATCGCGAATTGGTAGATTTGTTGTTGCGGCGCGAGGAACCGACTCAGGAGAATTTGAAGCAAGCCCGAAATGTCATTGAAGCCCTTCAAGTTGCTGAATTGGATAATTTTTTTAGAGATGCTTGTCTTCAGGTTAAAACTAAACAAATTGATGGGCTCGATCGAACAGCGGCAGTGATTTATCCAATTATTTTAGAAGATAGGTTAGAAATTATTGTCTCCCTACCCGATCGACTATTGCACCATCGCCCATCCGATACACCTCGCAGAAAAGTTGAGACTCTTCTGAAAAACTTGCAAGGCGAATTGAGCGAAGCAGATGCACCTGCTGAAGTTACAAAAATTTCTAAAATAATTTATGGGTGGTTAATTAAACCTTTTAATAAATATCTCGAACAATACCCTGAGTTAAGAACATTAGTATTCGTCCTAGATAGCAGCTTCCGCAATATTCCAATGAGCGTCTTATCTCATTATGATGAAGTTACTAAAAAAGAAATTTATCTAATCGAAAAATATGCTATTGCCCTAGCACCAGGGTTGCAACTCATCAGTCCTCATTCTTGGCAACCAGAAAGGTTGAAAATTTTAATTGCAGGCTTGAGTGAAGAACGGATTTTTCCTGGGAGAAAAGCTTTCCCCGCTCTTAAATATGTAGATCGGGAGTTAGGAAATATCAAACAAGAGGTTTCTAACAGCGAAAAACCGCTGATTAACCAAGATTTTATCAAAAATAGCTTAAGAGAGCAAATTAACTCTTTTCCTTCCTCAGTGATTCATATAGCAACTCATGGTGAATTCAGTTCCGATCCAGAACAAACTTTTATTGTAGCTTATGATGGCGTGATCCAGAGTAAAGAGTTAAGTGATATACTCAGCAGCAAGCGCGATCGCAAAGATAATAATATTGAATTATTGGTTTTGAGTGCTTGTAGAACAGCCAAGGGCGATCCTAGAGCTTCATTAGGGCTAGCTGGAGTCGCCGTGCGATCGGGAGCGCGCAGTACATTAGCAACATTATGGTATGTTGACGATGAGTCTACGGCGGAACTAATGGTTAAGTTCTATAATGAACTAAAAAAACCTAATGTGAATAAAGCTGAAGCGCTCCGCCAAGCCCAATTATCACTTCTAGCCAAAAAATCCGATCCCTATTATTGGGCTCCTTTTGTTATGATCGGAAATTGGTTGTAAGAATAGTCTTTTTATACCGAGGCTACCAGACACTATATAACGAGGGTAAAAAACCCGGATTTGATATAAATCTTTTAGCGAGGCAGTACCGGGCCTAGTATCTTTTCTTCCTTCAACTTTTCCAAATCCATCGCTTTCAAGATGTTCGCCCAGTCATCAGGGCGACTGCGAATTTGTGCCAAGTCAGGCATATCATACCAAAGTTGGTTAGCAATATAGATTGCAGCACGATTTTCTCTTGTTGCAGCCTGCAACTGAGCGTCAAGATTTCCTCGATCGACCCGTTTTACTAAACCTGTATGAAAAACTGCATTAGACCCCGGTAATGTTTGAGATGAACAGTAAAGTCGGAAATACCAACGATAGGTTTTATTTACCTCTAAAGGTTGTCGATCTTTGGGAAGGTTAACACTAACAATTCCCGGAGTTTCAGGTAGTTTGAAATCGATTTTGTAGACGCGATTTCCTCCTGCATCTTCTAAAGAAAAAGTTCCATAGCTGACGCTTTGACTTCTGTAGGGAACATAAAACCACAAGGTAGGGCGATCGGTAATTGTCGAGACTAAAAAATCTGGACTGTTAGGAGGTAAAAAAGGGGTAAAAGGTAAACCTGCTGTCTCTTCACAAGGCCCGCGAGTTCCTGTGGGCTTTCGATCGGGAGGTCTACTATTTACGGGTGGTTGTTGGGTTTCAGAAACTACGAGATTGTTTAAATTAAGTTGCACCTGTCCCAAAACTAAGCAGTTTGTCACGTTAATAACCGCCAGCGTCCAAGCGCAGGTGAACAGAGTTTTCATATAGGTATGCTCTAGGAGCTGCTATGAGTCTTTCCTAGCATTGTAGACTATTAAACATCCGCTAGCACCTAACAAAGCAAATCCTGATGGTACGAGGGGTAGCACGCATCCTGATTTCAGCAAGCTAAACCCGCAGCTCCCATATAAAATAATGAGTAGCGCTCCTTGAGCTAATCCTAAATGCAGTCGCGATTGGAGGCGGATAGCGCAAAAACTGCCTACCACAGACCAAAGCAAAATCAAAAAAGTATCACCCCACTGAGGTAAAAACCACATCAGGGGTATGCGATCCTCAACGGCAGTAATAATTTGACTGACCCTCTGAGCTAAAAACATTAAGCTAGGAATCTCTTGGTTGTAAGGTGTGTTATGGTTTGCGTTGTTTCTAGTTGGATCTGTAACACCAATTAAAACAATTTTATCCTTGATATCAGATGGATTGACCTGCTCGTTGAGAATTTGCATCAGAGTTACTCGCTCAGCAATGTCAATGAGCGATCGGCGCGATCGATAATTCAAGATTATTTGAAATCCACCTAAGTTTTCTTTTTGATAAAAACCTCGATCTGTTTCTAAATTTTTGAAATCAGTTTTGCCGATTTTCCAATAATTTTCTCGAAACTCGACTGGCAGCTTGGAACTCCGATCGGCAGTATTATTCGGTTGGTTTTGCAAATAGTGTAAAGCTAGTTGAAAACTTAGCGAAGATGAGGTTTTGCACTGAGAAGACGGGTAGGGCTTCATAGCCAATAAATGTCTCCGGATCGCGCGATCGGAATCTTCTACAATATCCCCAAATCCAGGTCGAGCGTCGGGCAGACCGGGAGGCGGTGCAACCCCTTCTAGAAATTTATCCCAAGGAAACATACATATAGGAATTACCCGCTCGTGCTGCTGTAAGTATTTAATTAAATCATCACGTCCTTGTGCTTGTGGAACATCTCTATAAATATCCAAGCCAATAGTTCGCGGTTGGTGCTTATTTAATTTTTCTAAAACCCGAACTATTGTTTGATCGTGTAAGGGATATTCATTATTTAATTGCTTAAAATCATCGGCAGTAACTTCAACAATTAATAAGCGGGAATCCAGCCCTTTATCCGGCATTATCTGTGCGAGTCGATCGAAAGCTGTTTTTTCTAAAGGTTCTAACAATCCTAGCGATCGCACTCCCACGACTGTGCCTGTGACTAACACGCTAGCTACCAATACAGTCCGAAGGTTGCGCCAAATCGAAACACGCTGACGCTCTTCCTCATTTCCCTTCAGCAACTCATCCCAACTTGGAGGCTCAACAGCAGGGTGTTCGTAAACCATCGGCAGCCAACTAGCACAGGGATAATCACCATCCATCATCCCGTGTAGGCTTTCTCGCGCCTTCCTAACAGAGTCCCGCAAAGGCTTCTTTTCTCTAGCAAATGCCTCTAGAAAATATTCCAAAAACTTCTGAGCGACTTCATCCGGCACTCGCTCTCGCATGGCAATTACAGCAGGAATTTGCAGCGAAGCTAGTTCGTTGACTAATCCCATGCCGTCACAAGAATTAAAAATTGCTAATTTCAACCCGTGCTTAATCGCATTTTGTAAACCATACTTTAAATCTTCAATTGCTATGCTTTCAGTTTCACTGAGAGCAAGCTTGCCCTGGCTGTAATCTGAATTGCTAGAGCTATGACCTGCGAAAAATAAAATGTCCCAATTGCGCTTCCATAACTGTTCGTTGAGCTGGGTGCTGCGAATAGCTATTACAGCCTCTATCTCGGCATCCCTTTCAATTAACGATTTCCAATACTCTAAATCTGCCTGAAGGTTTATGTCTGTATGTCCTCCCAAAACTACCAGAATTCTGACCTTATTTTTAGAGTTAGTTGGTTGGTAATTACCAAGTGTATTAGTTAACCTGCTGAAACTAGGCTCAATTTTCAATTCGTCAAGTTTATCCCAGAGGTGCCAAGGCAAACCCCAGAAATAAATATCATCTGTTTGAATCATCAATCTGACATTGCCTTTCTCAGCACTCAATACTTGTAATAACTTATCCCTGACAGACTGAAAAAGACTGTCCCCAGAATTCAACCAAGTATTAATACGCGCCTTCACTTGAACCGCTAATTCTTGAACCGAACTTTTGGTAATTTGCCCTTTTTTATGTTCTAATTTGCGATAACAACCAAAACCGCGTACAGTCCGCTCTAATCGCAAATCCTCATAGGCTTTCAGAAAATCTTTAGCCGGTGGCAACCGCCCCCTACTTTCAGCCATAGCCGAGTGAATGCTATCGCCAATTCTTAGGGCGACAGGATAGCGCTGCTCGCTGTCAACATCCCCTATTTCCAAGATTACGAGTTTGCTCATAGCTTTTGACCTTCCAAATACCGATCGAGTTAAATAGTAAAATCTTCTGTGACGCTAACTTGCTGCAAAGCAACCTTCACCTGAAAATAATCGCCGAGATCCGCCGTAAATTCATATTCAAGGCTATCATTAACCATATCCGTGCGTTCTTCCCCGAAAATTTCGCCTCCTTCATCTAAGACAAGAAGTTCGAGATTTGGTGGCAGAGTTTGCGATCGCACGGGGCTTACTCGCAAGTGAACGTTCGTTTTATCGCTTCCTTCCGGAAACAGCGTCACTACCAGCACGACGCGCTCGGTATCAAGTCGCATTTCCAAATTAATAATCTTACCAACTCTCAAACCCGCACTGGCATTTTTAGGGTCAATTTTTCCCAAACTCACAGCCGCTTGACGGCGCAAGATATCATCTTGAGTTGTTTGTAACAAATCAGTCAATGCTGCGATCGCCTCCGCATTTCCCGGTTCGACGCGACCTAATAATTCGGCGACCCGCCATTGATTCCCTTTATTGCGCTTATCCTTCAACAGTTCGATCACTGTGGGAATTTTATTCTGGGTGCTAGAATAACCATCCCTATACCGCTGATTTCCTTCTAGAGCATAAACAAAATTAGGTTCTAAAATTCCTAATTTTTCTGTTATTTCTTCCACAGTCTGCCACCCTTCTTGCAAATAATTCTTGACCCGCTGAACTAAATTTTCTCGATCTTGAGTGGAGAAAATTAATCCGCTTGCTACCTCCTTTTTCTCCAAAATCCCTAAACGCTTTCCATACAACAATTGTCTCAATTCATCATTTGCCAAAAATGCAGCCCACTGCTCAAATGTAACTCTCAGTCGGGGAGAATATATTGATGAATCGCTCAAAAGCTGTAATAATTTTGCAGCCTCTCCTTCAGATAAACTTGGCAATGGTGAAACTTCTTGTTGCAAGTTTAACCCAAAAGTAAGTTGCATCACCGTAAGGGATTCTGTTAACTCCTCGATCGCTAAACAATAAGTCCGATCGCCCGCATTGTATCTGCCGTCATTCTTTAGCTGGCGGTGCGTCGCAAAGCCGCATAACTCTATCCAACACTCACCATCATCCCCATCTAAATTCACTTGTACGGGGAGATAATAGTCAGCACTCCAGTTAGGAATATCCACCCATTCCTGCGGTACGCAAAACTCTTCTAACTCTCCCTCATCACTGGGAATTAACACCAACCTAGTCTCGCCAATTTGAAATGCAGTACCATTCACCACTTCCCAAATACTAGCAATATCCTGACCGTGCCAGACTGAAGGTTGAGGGAATGCTTCTTCTGCCAGCCATTCCGATAACCAGTTCAAGAATGTTTTTAAACAAACACCATTGAGATAAGCATTGTAGCGCGAAATCGGATTAGAATGATGTTGGGCTTGGTGCCATACAAATTCTCGATCGGCTTCGTTAATTGTCAATTGCAAACGGTCAGACTCATGAAAAGCAAGAGGTTGTAATTGGTTGAATTCAAACATTTTTTATTCTCCTTTTTTAAAAGTAGTTAAAGTTTCCAGGAATTGTTGAACGATCGCATCAATAACTTGAGAGCTAACTTCGCAATTTATCGATAAATTCAGAGCGCGACAAGCAGCTAAAAATCGAGGTTTATAAAACTGCACTAGCCATTTTTCGACATACTCCGTCTCCCAAACATTCAGCAATTTTATCAATTTTGCCAGTAATTTATGCTGGGCTTTAGAGATTGTAGCAGCTAGCTCTAATAAATTCATGCCCAGCCGATCGGCAATGTTTTCTTCTGCTAGCTCCTGGCCGTACCGCAGCCGCAAAACTTCTTGCTGTTGAGAGTCAAGTTCCCCGATCGCTTGAACTAATGCGGCTGGTATGTACTCGGATGTATGGGGCGCACGGAAGTCTTTCTTCAGCCATCCAACTACATACTCAGCAACCCATTGATGGGGTTCGGACAAGTTTCCCAATGTTTCTAATAGTTGAATTTTCATTCTTTTGAGTTTTCTCGAAATAGATGTTTGGTCTACCCCTAGTCGAATTTCTAGTTCTTTTTGCTTGAATCCGGCACCGTAATAAAGTAATAGTATTTTATGCTGCTCTGGTTGAAAAGTTTCTAACTTTTCGCGAAAAGCCGAGTCAAGTAGGCGGTAATTTTTCCATGCTTGGTTATCCGTACTTTCTATTTCATAGATAGGTGGTTTTCCCACATCTGGTTCACCCAACAATTTGTCACGTTCTCCCTCTGGAAGCTCTTCTAAATATTGTGGATAATTGATGAAATTGGGGTAATTTTGTAACGCAAGAATGCACCTTTTCATCCAATCTTGCATTTTCTCTGCGCTGATGTTTCCTCCCGCCGAGACTTCATGTGGCGCTGAAGGCAGAAACTTTTCTGCATTGTAACATTTCGCTGCTGCCTGAAAATCTTCAATGTCAGCATCCAGCCATTTTTGCCCTCTTTGCCGAATTGCAGGATTATTAACCTTATTAAAGTAATAAACTTGTTTAAAGTATTTCCGTGCAAATTTAATTTGAGAAATATCGGGTTCTCGATATCCAGCTCTTTCCAGAGCTTGCTGAAGATCTGGATCGCTTTTTTTAGCTAGCAGCCGCCAGCGCGAGAACTTACCGATACCTAATTCAGATCTGATAAATTTTATTAAACTTTGCTTAACGTATGTATCTAAAGAGGTCTGATGAGAAATATTATAGGACTTTAAAAGCCTCAAAAGATTGTCAAAATTGTAAATAAAAACGCGAGGACAGTAGAGATATTCCTCCCAAGGGCGAACTTTTGACTGCGACCATACTTCAATAGCAGCATAGTAGCAGCTTTTTTCAAAGTAACTAGCTAAGTGTTCTAAAGCTAGTCTTTTCCTATTGTTTGGTTCCCAGTTTTCGGCAATCTGCGATGGAGCATCAATCGCTATCTGCCTCCAAAATTCGGCTATATTTTTACTTCGTTCGGGCTGGCTGCACAACTGTGAAAGTTCCTGATTTCGTTCTTGGTATAACTCAAAGTTGCGTTTCAGTTCCGCAGAATTTTGCCACCGAATCGCAGAGCGACTGTTGTAGCTTGCCAGCACGAAATACGTAAAAAAACTCTCGCCGTTATCTCGACGATAGGGCAATTTGGGCATACTTTCCTGAGAAGGGTTGGGCATCTTAGCTGATTCTCGAATAACAACAAAGGAAAAATTGATCCGGGATTTTTTAGTTGAAACTTGACTTGCCTAGTTGGAAGCTATGCCTGAGCTCGGGCAGCTACTCCATCGCAGACTGTTCGCCGGTAAGGGGTTGGAGATGCTGCTGGGTGGCAGCAGGAAAGGTGCGATCGATTTGAGCATAGAGGCTGCAAGAGAACTGGGGTTGGAGATGTTGCTGGGTGGCAGCAGAAAAGGTGCGATCGATTTGAGCATAGAGGCTGCAAGAGAACTTTGGAAGCTTACTACTTACTTATTGGCACCGCCAGCCGACAATTATGCAGGTGGCTTTGAGTTGGAGACGCAGAATTGTTTCTGAGGAAGGCACTAGGACATCAGTCCAGTAGAACCTGCTGCATTAGGTCCCAACGAATTTTTTGTCGAGCGTCGAACGCTGAAACAACCTTTTTTCGTTGAGAATCATTCTACTGGACTGGCGTTCCAGCAGTGTATCTATTGCTTGCCCCCGTGCTGAGGCTGAAAGTGGGGCTGGTGTCTAACTCTTGAGACATAACTGCTTGAGTTGGAGTTACGACAGGCGAACTTCCCGACGCTTTTCTCCAAAAGTGGGGCGCTAGATCTCACAGGTAGTCCCAGAAGAGCTAGCTGATTGCCTCGGTTATTGCATTGTCCTGCGATCGACCGCGATCGCCCTTCGGTTCAGGATCGCGATCGTCTCTAGCCGCCAGCTAGCTCGATCGCTCTTGCTTATTCGTCTCTTGCTTGTTCAATTGAACGACTATCGAGCAATTTGCAGAAATTTGCAGACATAATTTTGAACATTTTAGCTAAAAAATAGCCTCAACTTCAGAGATAAATTTACGCTGATTGTCTAAGATGTTGATAACTACGAAAATTGCCGATCGCACAAATTTATTTGCATATTTTTGAACTATGGCATTTCTTTTCTGTAGATTACTATCTGGCATTGCCCTATTCTGGAAACACAAATGTCAGGACGTGAAATCTCAAACTGTATGGAGATAAGGGATGAAAGACACTTTGGACATAAAAGTCCGCAGAGGTGAGGTATCAGATGGAGAAATCCTGTGCTACTTGATTAACGCTTTAGCAGATAATCAAGCATTGCCAAGGCCTGATCCTGAAGCACGTCTTCGCCTGAAATTTCAGGCTTTTGACCCCTCCGCATCTTTTAATACGTGGTTAGCGGAAGTTGATGGTAAACCAGTTGGTTATGCTGTAACATTCTACACCTATTCCACTGTTTTAGCCTTACCATCCTTACATTTAGAAGATATTTTTGTGTTGCCGGAGTATCGCTTACTTGGAGTAGGAAAAGCGCTGTTTGCTCATTGCGCCAAGATAGCGCTGGAACGGAACTGCGGTCGAATCGAGTGGCTAGTATTGCACTCGAACACGCCAGCTAGGGCGTCGGTTCAGTATTAGGAGTTGACAAAAAAAGGACTTTATGAAATTAGCCAGTGCATGAGTTCGACTCTATGCCTGGTGTAATTGGCCGAACCTTATCCATTCGAGCAATGACATGAAGATTATGGACAACAGCGACTCGCCGTAGATCGAAGAGATTTTTCCGCAGTCCAATATAGCGAGCACGGTTCCCCTGCCAATGCCCAATATGAGCCAGAGAGTGTTCAACTGTAGTACGTTTTCTTAAGTCTATTCGACCAATAGCAGTGGATTGACGCGCTCGCAACTCTTGCATTAAGGCTTCATCAGGATGAATTGATACAGTCCGTCCTCTTTTACTATTCGTGCAACCAGCTCTGTGAGGACAAATTGCACATTCATTCTGAGGAAAATGAACAATCTTTCCGGGTTCAAATGGGATACTTACCTGATTGGGACAGCTAATTAAATGCGTATCCCAGTCAAGAAAAAAAGAATTTTTATCAAACCGTCCAGAATTTTTGACCGGCCACGCCTTGCAAAATATCTGTAATTTATCATCCCGTTGTGTCACCCAATGACTGGATAAATAAGCCCGATCAATATGTAACTCAGCTAGGTGAATATTTTGAAATTTTAAGTCACGTTCTAGGTCAATTGTAGCAGCAGATTCTGGAGTATTGGCGCGTGTCAACGCCACCGCACAAACTACACCACTCTCTAAATCTTTGAGGATGTGGCGTTTATATCCATCTATTTTCTTAGACTTGCTTTTCCGTCCATGTCGCATATCTGGGTCTTCAATAGAAATGCGACGGTATGAGGCTACTCCTTTGCTTAAACTCGGAACGCCTTGTGAGTCGAAAGTTACATTTTGGGATTTAATCACTCGGGCAACATCCAGAGTCTCTTGGACTACTTCAAATTCATCACTATCAGACTGGCTTTGCATCCATTCTTCCACTGAATCTAAGCTACTTAGGATAATTAAGAGTGCATTTTGACGTTCTCCTGGGTCATCCCAGTTTAAGTTATGTGGCTGTTTTTAAGCTGGAACTATTAAGGATGGGTGCACCTGCTTCCAGGGCAATTTCTGCTGGCTCCCGCCCCTGCACAGCAGCTATCATACTCACCGCCTTACGTAAAGCATGACCCAAGAGATTATATGTATCTTCGACTTTACCGGCTCCCCATAACGGGGAAGAATCTAAAGCCGCTTTGAGTTGACATGAGCCAAACCCACCTTTTTGTTTGGCAATTTCTACGGTGCGGTCAATTAAGCGTTGGTCTAGTTCTTTTTTAATTAAGCGATTTCTGAATCTCACCAAAGTGGCTTTGCTAAAAGGAGGAGTTTCACAATTGAGACAATCAAGAACTAACTGCCAACGTTGATCCATGAGCATTTCTTCAATTACTTCATCATCAGAAATGCCTAAGTAGGCTTGCAGAATAATTGCCAGCGCAATTTGTGCAGGAGGAATTGGGCCCTGACCGACTGTGCTATCTTTGAAAATTGTAGCAAGTTCTTCTTGAAACTCATCATTAAATATGAATGAACGGTTCAGTCGAAGAAAGGTGAATAACTTGGCTCGTTTAATGCGTTTGATAATCAACGCTTCTGTTGCTGAGAGTTCAATTGGAGGATGCCATAAGTGAGGGCGCATAAGGTTTCTTACTTCTTTCTGATTGTGAGAATTTAACAGGCTTTTCAATTCACATATCATTTCCAGTTTTTTTGTCAACTCCTAATACTGAACCGACGCCCTAGGGGTTGAGTGCGGATGTAAGATGCTGGAGTCTGAAAGCAAAGCCTTTGATGAATGTAATGGACAGGGCTGGGCTGCTTTGTGGCGCATATTTATGGACGATCGGGACTTACATAAATTACGTCCTGATTTTGTCCCTAAAATGGAATCTTGGACAGTTGAGTTGGGATCTGCTAATAATGTCAATCGTCAAGATGCCCAACTTTACGCAGATAGAATTATCAACTATCTCTGCCACCGAGGATTTGTTACTGGTAGTCCACAAAAGTTATCTCACCAAATTTATATACCGAGAGGCAAGCTTAATAGTTTGAACATAGCAGATACTAAATATTCTGCTCCTTGTAGTGGTTTCTTTTATCCATCTGTAGAACCTGGAGCCAGGGCGAACGCATCTAAAGTTTATATTAGTATAATATGGTATATTGGAGAATAATTATTGAGTGCCTACAAAACATTTAAGCAGAGTTCGTTTTTATGNNNTGCCGTGATTTGCGGTGCTGATACATGGGTGGATATCGAAAGTTACGGTCGAGCTAAATACGAATGGTTAAAGAAATTTTTAGAATTACCGAATGGCATACCTTCACACGACACAATTGCGCGAGTATTTTCTCGCCTCAAGCCGGAGCAATTCCAGAAATGTTTTTTGAGTTGGATTCAATCTATTAGCTGCTTAAAGGAGAGGAGAAGTAATCGCACTGGATGGCAAAACTCTTCGCCATTCTTACGATCGAGGAGGAGATCAAAAAGCAATTCATATGGTCAGTGCTTGGGCCACCAGTCAAAGATTAGTTTTAGGACAAGTTAAGGTTGATAAAAAATCCAATGAGATTACAGCTATTCCGGCTTTACTCAAAGTATTAAAATTAAACGGAAGCATTGTCACAATTGATGCTATGGGCTGTCAGAGGTCAATTGTGAAGTCAATAGTCGAACAAGGAGGAGATTACGTAATCACCTTAAAAAAGAACCAGCCATCTCTGTATGCCAGAGTAGAAGAGTTATTTAAACAAGCACTTGCACAAGGATTTTCTGGATTTACACATACAGCTTATTCAACGAAGAAAGAGAGTAATCATGGGCGTTCAGAAATCCGACATCACTTAATTTTAAGTGACATCAAAGAGCTAATCGACCCCGACAATCAATGGGAGAAACTTCACAGTGTAGGCATGATAGAATCCGTGAGAATAGTGAAGAAAAAAACAACTATTGAGACTCGCTATTACATTAGTAGTTCACCAAATAATGCTCAAAAGTTTGGTGAATCAGTCCGCAGCCACTGGGGAATAGAAAATCGTTTACATTGGGTATTAGATGTGGGTTTTCGTGAGGATGATTGTCGGATCAAAAAAGACAATGCTCCGCAAAATTTTGCCGTACTTAGACACATTTCGCTCAATCTTTTGAATCAAGAAAAAACCTCAAAAACTGGAGCAAAGAATAAGCGACTTCGAGCCGGGTGGGATGATGACTATTTGAGTAAGATACTTGCTGTTGCAGTCAACTAAATTCTCACAAATAACTTATTACTAACTATTATACAACTTGTGAACAGTAGTTGTAATATATTTTTATTGTTTCAAAAATAGGACAGGCACAAAAAACACTATTAATCAGTTAGTATTTTCTTACAAAAGTCATTACAAAGCGTGTCTGTAGCTTCTAATAATGGTGAATTTATCTCAAAATATACTCACCACTGGCGAACAGTGTTCAATAAGATGCGTTCCCCCTGAACCTGGAGCCGTTATCGAAGCTGGTGATGAAATCGGAAAAATTGTGTCCTTGAGTAAACTAAAAAAATATGCGAATCGATGTGAATTTCCAGAAAAACTGTATGAGAGCTTAAGCATTAACTTGTATGCACGCAAAAAAGCTTTTGTCTTGAATCGCATAGATTCAGTTATGGTTTTCCAAGGAATGACCTTATTTCAGGTTATGGAAGATTTTGAAACCTGGACTCCTCTTTAACAGAAAGTCTACAGCCGTAATCACTGTGCTTAACAGCCATATTAACTATGCCTCACATTTACGTTTGTTCTTCGTCCAAGCCTATCGATACTAATTTATCTAACCCTACTACTTCCATCGAAACTCTCAATCAATTGGGTTATGATGTCACCTTATCTTCTCACGCACTGGATAAATGGGGTAATATTTCCAGTCCCATTATTACGCGAGTATCAGATTTACAAGAAGGCTTTATTAATCCTCAATATGATGTAGTTATGGCATCTGTAGGAGGCTGGTGTTCTAATGAAATACTCCCACATATAGACTACAAACTAATTGCTAGGTATCCGAAACCTTTTATTGGCATGAGTGACATTACCACTCTATGCTGGAATCTTTGGCAAAAGGCTAACATCCCGACCATTTATGGTCTAAATTTGCGCCATTTTGCTGAAGATACACAACTATCCGAGTTTGGGCAATTTCAAAAAACACTAGCAAGTTCCCAGGAGTTTTCCGGGTTCACGCGAAAGCCAATCCAAGAATTCCAAGTTTACCGTTCAGGACGTATGTCTGGACTTTTAGTAGGAGGTAATTTAGCTGTGATGTGCTGGCTATTAGGTACGGCTTTTGCTCCTGAAATTCCCAACGGAGCAATTTTGTTTTTAGAAGACGACATTGAAACCAACGGCTACTATTGGCAAATGTATTTAACCCATCTCAAGCAAGCTGGTGTATTTGAAAAAATCAGCGGTTTAGTTTTTGGTCAAGTGGATAAGGGTACTGTATTTCAGCCGAAATCGTCCTTTAAAGAGATTTTAGACATTGTTATAGAATCCATTTGATATCTTTTTAGCGATCGCGTAGAATCAAGGCAGAGTAGGTAAATTCAAGTAAATTGGGGCGCAAAATGGGGTATTCAAGCGATTTGACAGACTCATAGTGGGAAATTATCGAGCCATTATTACCCCAGAAAAAGAAAACTAGACCTCTGGTGTGGACAAAGCGACAAATCTTGAATGCCATATTTTATCAGCTCAAAAACGGTTGTAATTGGGCTGACTTGCCCAGAGATCTACCACCATATTCAACTGTTTTCTGGCACTATCAGAATTTGTGCGAAGAGGGTGCTATCGATCAAATTATGACCAAATTACATCAGAAAGCACGCGAACAAGTCAAAAAAAACCAGAGTGGACAACCCTGATCATGATTGACTCTCAAGCGGTGAAAAACACGCTTTTATGCCAGTATTGAGTCGAAAGGGTTTTGTTTTTACAAATGCACAAATGGCATCAAAAGACATCTAGCAGTGGACATATTAGGCTTCCCCTTCTTTACTCACTGCAAATACGGCTAGCGTATCTGACGACCAAGGTTTGATTGAAATGCTCACACTTGACACTCCCCAGCCTAAAGGCGTGGGGATTCTTTAATCTACGAGCCAACTTGCTTAGACAGGATTTCTCCAGCCAAAGTAGAGGTCGATTCTCCCAAAGCGTTGCTTGCGTCAAGCGCAAAGGTTCCGGTATGCCCTACCGTACCCAATCCTCGACTCAGGATATTTCTAGCTGCGTTAAAATCTCTATCCATTACACAACCGCACTTACAAAGATGAGTTCTAGTGGATAGTGTCTTCTTGACAATTGCACCGCAACTAGAGCATTCTTGGCTAGTATACTGCGGATTTACCGCCACCGTTACTTTCTCAAATACTTTAGCAAAGTATTCAATGCAGACCCGAAACTGATACCAAGATGCGTCATTAATAGACTTAGCCAGACAATGATTTTTTACCATATTTTTAATCCTCAAGTCTTCGTAAGCTATCAAGTCGTTAGACTGAACTACGCACCTTGCAAGTTTGATTGCATGGTCTCTGCGTTGCCTACTTATTTTGAGGTGGCGTTTCCCTAAAATCTGTCTAGCTTTGCCTCTATTTTTTGAACCCTTAACTTTTCTAGAAACACGACGACCAGAACGTTTGAGAACTTTCTCACTTTTTCGGAGGAATTTAGGATTTTCAACCATTACACCGTTTGAATCGGTGTAATATTCCTTCAAACCAACGTCTAATCCGATGGTATTTCCAGAAGGCTCTGTGTTTTCCTTTCGATCGACATCGACACAGAATTGGACATACACGCCGTCTGCACGTTTTACCAATCTTACCCGTTTGATTTGGGTGATTTGATAGAAATGCAAATCCCGTGTTCCCTTTAATTTGAGTTTACCAATCCCTTTTTTGTCGGTAAATTTGATTGACTTCCTGTCATCCGCAAGTTTCCATCCAGTTGATTTATAGTCAACTGAGCGACAGTTTTTCTGAAATTGGGGATACCCTTTTTTCCCGACCAGACCTTTTTTACAGTTGTCATAGAATCGGGAGATAGCAGACCAGGCTCTTTCGGCACTAGCTTGTCTAGCTTGAGAGTTAAGTTCGTCGGCAAACGGGAAATTTTTAGCCAGCACGGCACAATATTTGTTTAAGTCGTACTTATCTATTTTTCTATTGTCCATCCAATAGCGCAAACAGCTATTGCGGACAAATTGTGCTGTACGAATCGCTTCATCTACTGCTGCAATCTGACTGGATTTTCCGTAAGCTTTGAACTCAAAAACTAGCATGGCTTTGCCTCCTACCTTATGCTAGATCTTTCAGCACAAAATGGGCTGGTATTGTAACAAAGGTTTACAACTAAAGCCGTCCTAAAACCCACATTCCGCAGATATTCGATCGGATTTAATTTCAAAAGAATTCAGAATTCTCAAAACCTCAAATGATTGCAGAGCAATTATTTGAGGCTTTTTTCAGATATAATAATTGGTGCAAGTAGAGCAACCCTTAAAACCATGAAAAAGCCATCTGAAGCTATAAATATCGTAAATTTAGACC